>CBIHPL010000115.1:0-9008 GCA_966212005.1 uncultured Asticcacaulis sp. | reverse complement strand
TTCAGTCTACACTGTCAAAGTATCGAGGTGCAGGAGGCTGCGCCTCCTGCGTCCTTAAATCACCACTGCGTCGGCTTTGGATTGCGCTCGTTGAAGCCCATCTGGTGCCAGTACGGGTAGGGCGGGTGGCGGCGGCTGACGGCATCGAGACGCGCGACCTGATCGGCGGCCAGGTTCCAGCCGATTGCGCCGAGGTTCTGGATCAACTGCGCTTCATTGCGAGCGCCGATAACGACATTGGACACGGTCGGGCGTTGCAGCAGCCAGTTGAGCGCGACTTGCGGGATGGTCTTGCCGGTTTCACCCGCAATCTCTTCCAGCACATCGACGACATTGTAGAGCAGGTCGTCATCGACGGTTGGGCCGCCACCTTCGCCGCCAGATGCGATGCGGCCTTCGCTTGGCGCCTGGCCGCGTTTGATCTTGCCGGTGAGGCGGCCCCAGCCAAGCGGCGACCAGACCATGGTGCCGACGCCCTGAGCCTCGGCCAGTGGCATCAGTTCCCATTCGTAGTCGCGACCGATTAAAGAGTAATAGCCCTGATAGGCGACATAGCGCGCCAGACCGTATTTTTCGGAGGTGGCCAAAGCCTTCATCAGATGCCAACCGGAAAAGTTCGACACGCCGATATAACGGACCTTGCCTGAGGTCACGAGCGTGTCGAGCGTTTGCAGAACCTCATCGACCGGCGTCAGGGCGTCGAAGCCGTGCATGAAATAGAGGTCGATGTGGTCGGTGCCGAGACGCTTCAGGCTGGCTTCGGCCGAGCGGATCAGGTGGTAGCGCGACGAGCCCTTGTCGTTGGGGCCATCGCCCATGGTGAAGCTGGCCTTGGTCGAGATCAGCGCGTTGTCGCGGCGGCCTTTCAATGCCGCACCGAGAATTTCCTCGGACGCGCCACGTGAATAGACATCGGCCGTGTCGAAGAAGTTTATATCGTGATCAAGGCAGATATCGACAAGCCGGGTGGCTTCGGCGACATCGGCATTGCCCCACTTTTCAAAGAAGTCGCCCTTGCCGCCGAACGTACCGGTACCGTAGCTGAGAACGGGGACTTTCAGGCCGGACCGGCCAAGCTGACGATATTCCATGGGGAGGCTCCATCGGTTGTTGCGCACAGTATTTGGGAAGATGACGGTCCAGTGCAATGACTGAAGGTATGTTTTAGGTGGAGCGCCGCGGAAGCTGTCGGTTCCTGGCGCTCTTGTTTTGGATCAGATCTTTATGTCTTTGTAGAAAATGCTTCGTGCGGCAAGAAACCATAATATAAAAGCAATGGATACAATAGATATCGGTATTATTATCTCCATGGCTGAAAAATTCAGGGTGTTCCAGTTTACGTATATTATAATGGCCCAAAGACTTCCCATAATGAAGTTTGCCGTTGCTGCGGGAAGATCTCCGAAGAAATGGATAGTAAACGATGACGTGGCAAATGCTCTCTTGTCAGGTTCACAATTTTCGCGCCAAATCCCAATAGCCTTAAAAGCAGCAAAAACGCCAGCGCACGACACAATAGTCATGGTTATTCCGGAAAATATTATTGCAAATATAATCAGAGAAATATTGTGTGATTCTGGATGATCCAATACTTTTGTGAAATTTGATTTTACAGTTATATATGCGGCTATAAGTATGGCCTGTGACACCATGAGCCAGTTAATTCTATGATTTATTAGGTTGTGCTCATGCTCTATTTTCTTTAAGCATTCTTCTAATGTGAGATAATTTGTTTGGCTGGTCATGTTTCGTTCCCCTAAACGCGTTTCAACTGAAGATGCAATCTAAGATGGTTCGGCGAAAAATGTCCATGGTGCTGTTTTTGGTAGAATTCCGTAATTTTTTTTGATGCGAATGTTTTCGGTATCCGAGTGCATACCTATATCGTGGCTCCAGCCTAGGTGCCGCCATGATCCCGTTTTCCATCCTTGACCTGTCGCAGATTTCCGAAGGCGGTACGGTATCCGATGCCTTGGCCAATTCGGCGCGGATGGCACAGGCGGCGGAAGCCCACGGTTACGAACGCTACTGGCTGGCGGAACACCACGGCATGCCGGCCATCGCCTCGGCGGCGACCTCGATCGTCATCGCCCACGTCGGCCAGGCGACGAAAACCATCCGCATCGGCTCCGGCGGCATTATGCTGCCCAATCATTCGCCGCTTGTGATCGCCGAGCAGTTCGGTACGCTGGAAGCGCTGTTTCCCGGCCGCGTAGACCTGGGCCTGGGCCGTGCGCCCGGCACCGACATGATGACGGCACGCGCCTTGCGCCGAAACATGGATGCGGGTGTCGACAGCTTCCCGCAGGACATCCTCGAGCTTCAGGCCTATCTCGGCGCGCCCGACGAAGGCCAGCGCATCCTGGCCGTGCCGGGCATGAATGCCAATGTGCCGATCTGGCTGTTAGGCTCATCGCTCTACAGCGCCCAGTTGGCGGCGCAGCTTGGCCTGCCATACGCCTTTGCCTCGCACTTTGCCCCGGAGCTTCTGTTTGACGCGCTGCACATCTACCGCAGCAATTTCAGGCCGTCGGAAAGCTTGCAAAAACCGCACACCATGGTCGGCGTCATGGGCGTGGCGGCCGACAGTGATGCCGACGCTGAGTTCCTGTATACCTCCATGCAGCAGTCCTTCGCCAATCTGCGCCGCAATGTCCGCGTCCCGTTTCCAAAGCCAAGTTACGACGCCGTTGCCGACCTGAAGCCCGAAGAAACGGCGATGATCGACCACATGCTGCGCTACGCCATGGTTGGTTCGAAAGCGACGATTGCCAAGCGCCTGGGCACTTTCCTCAATCAGACCCAGGCCGACGAACTTATCATCTCCATGCCGATTCACGATATCGAAGCGCGGCTGAAGTCGGTAGAGTTGTTCGCTGATGTGCGTGAAGGTATGAAGCTGGCTGCCTGATCAATTTGCCGACTTCATATCAAACATCCGCTTTGCGCCTGTGTCACCAACCTTCAGGTCGTCGAACTCAGGCCGTTGTGTGGTGAGCTTACCCGCCTTGAAGTCGGTGGCCTGTGTATCCGACAGGGGTATCGTTCCGGCCTTTTCCCACGCGAGCGCCTCGCGCTTAAAGACCGTCACTTGAGTGTCATCAAGAACAAGCATTTCGGGTTTGCCGTCGCGCGACAGATCGATCAGCGCCACTGTGCACGAAGGCGCCGCAGTCTTTTCCGTGGCGCAGTCAGGCAGGGTATAGGGGCGGAAACGTTGCGCGAAGAATTCCTGTGGAACTGCGGCACCTTGCGGGAAGACGACCGTGAATTGCTTCGGGTCCGGCGTCTTCAGCGTCGTATCCACAGGGGCTGAGTCGTAGCGTTCGTCGTCCTCGAGTTGGCTGGCCTTATTCGCTTCAGCGCGAATGGCTTCGGTCTTGCCGGTGGTGGTCAGCTTTTTCAGGGCATCCCGGCCATAGGTGCCGGTATCGAAGCGCAATACGCGCCAGTCGAACTGGTCGAGCGCGACCTTGCCCGATTGCAGGCGGGCGGCCTGGCTTTCGGCGCTCAAACGGCCGGGATCGGCGACGGGAGTCAGTACGGCCAGCAGGATTGCTGCTTTGATAAAGGCCAGGCCGATATTGATCGGCTCCAGCAGGTTCAGCCAGCGGCCTTTGGGCCAGAGGGCTGCCACGGAATAGCTGAGGCCATAGGCAAGGGCGATGATGACGCCGACGCCGGCCAGCACGCGTTCGGGCGTCAGGCCATATTGCTGGACGCGCAAGGCGAGACTTAAGGCCGCCAACACGGAAAAGACCAGCATCAGGCCGCAGGCCAACCGCGCTGACCACGTCATGATGATATGGGCGGAACGCTCTTCGTCATTCTGTTGCCAGGCGGCGTTGATCAGCAGGACCAGCGCGACGCAGGCCGCCAGCAGCGACGCGGTCGCAGCCTTTGTCTTCCACAGCGGTTCAAGACCACTCACGCACAGCGATGCGGCAAAGACCAGCCCGACCAGTGTTATGACGGGCAGGAGCCAGGACAGGACGCCCAGCACCAGCGCGCGGAAGCCGGCCATCAGTTTCGGCTGGACGTCGCCGAGATGGACCGCGGCGGCAAAAGCCAGGCCCGTCACCGGCCAGCCGAAGTAGGATTCGCTCAGGAGGTCCTTCAGCCAGTTGAAGCCGATAAAGCCGAGAAGCGCCGCGCCCAGCCACAGTATGGCCCAGAACAGGGCGGTGAACAGGATGGCCAGCGCCAGTTGCACGCCCCGCTTCCAGGCTTCGTCGAAATAGGTGGCATAGGGAGCAACGATCTTGCGCGCCTGATCGCCGCTGCTGACCAGTTCGTTGGTGATGAACAGGAAGGGGTACAGAAGGAAGCCGCTTTCGCCGAAGAACGGGTTGTAATGCCAGAGGCCGTCATTGATTGCGCGGTGCCAGCTTATGCCAGCGATGAGCAAAAGGGCGATAACGCCCCACATGACATAGCTGATGCGCCTCATGGCGCCGGCACCAGCCCACAGGACGAAGGCGCCGAGCGTTAGCGTGGTTGTCGCCACCAGATGCCAAATTTCCGGCTGGCCGGTTCCCAGCCGTCCGCTAAACGGCCTATCGGTCAGCCAGGCGATAGCCAGACCGAAAACAAGACCGACCGCCAGCCTGAAGATCAGGGTCTGCTGCGGTGAAAGCGTCGTGTTGGCCGGCATGTCGTTCCCCCTGATTCATGCGCCTTGGGGGAGGTTAACACAGAGGCGGAAGCAGTTAAATCCGTCCCATCGTCGTCTGGGCGTTGAAGATCTGTTGGATCGGTGCATTGTCCGGATCGAGCGCGACCATCCGCCATTTACCGTCTGCCTCGTCGAACATGACCGGCGCGCAGTTCGGGCTGGAATACATGTCGTCGATGAATTTGCGCGAAATCGCCCGGAACGGGATGCCATGGCAGACGAACAGGCAGGTGTCCGTTAGCCGGTAATCATTGACGCAGGCGAAGACGCGGTCGAGAACGGCGGGCAAGGGCTCCGCGTTCCACGGATAGTGCTTGCCATCGACGTCGGCGGTCGGGTTCATGTGCTCGCGCATCTCTTCGCGGTGCTGATGAACCTCGTCGATCGTCATGCCTTCGAACAGGCCGAAATTGCGCTCGATCAGGCGTGCATCGGTGACAGGTTCCAGGCCAAGGCGTTCGCCAACAAGCCGGGCGGTTTCATGGGCTCGGACGAGCGGGCTGGTGACGATCTTGGTCAGGCCCTTGTCCTTAAAAAATGCCGCAGCGGCGCGTGCCTGCTGGCGGCCGGTGTCATTGAGCGGAATATCGGTCGAGCCCTGGAGGCGGGCCTCGACATTCCAGTCGGTCTGGCCATGGCGAAGAACGAAGAACATCAGAGCTTTGCCCTGATCTGTTCGGCCAGCGCCTTCAGGTCATTCATATCGGCCATCTTGCCCGCGGCATGGCCGCGCTCTGCCTGGTCGGTCCAGACCGGCAGGATATGGAAATGGATATGAAAGACGGTCTGCCCCGCTGCCTCACCATTGAACTGCATGAGGCGCACGCCGTCGGGACTGAGCGCATCGCGGACGGCGCGGGCGATTCTCTGGGTCTTGCCGACCAGGTCGCGAAGATCTCTCGGCGCGATATCGAACAGGTTGCAGGCATTGACCTTTGGGATGACCAGCGTGTGGCCCCTGGTCTGCGGGAAGGCGTCCATGAAGCTGAGGATGCGCTCGTCCTCATAGACCTTTGCGGAAGGAATATCACCGGCAATGATCCTGGCGAAGATGTTGCCGGTGTCGTAGGTCAGATCGAGGCTCATCGGCTTTTTCCCTTCGTTGCAATAATCGCTATCTAGTGGACTATGCACCCCGGGCCAAGAGGCGTAATACCGCCCCATGTTGAATGTTTTTCTTGTCATGATTGGTGGCGCTCTGGGCTCTGTCGCGCGGTACGGCCTCGGGCGCTGTCTGAACGCCGCCTGGCCCTATGGCACATTTGCCGCCAATGTGCTGGGCGGCCTGCTCATGGGGCTGGTGATGGGGTTCATCCTGCGCAATCCTGGTGAGAGCGAACGCCTGCGGCTGTTGCTGGCGACGGGTGTCCTGGGCGGTTTTACGACCTTTTCGTCGTTTTCGCTGGAAACCGTGCAGATGCTTGAGCGCCGGGACTATGGCTCAGCGTTACTTTATGCCGGACTGTCGGTGGTATTATCGGTCTGCGCGGTTGCGCTGGGGCTGTTCATCGTGCGAAAGGTCGCCGCATGAGTAAGGAAGTCAAAACCCTCTACGTCACGGACGGCGAGGACGGGGTACGTCTCGACAAGTTTTTCAAGCGCCGCTGGCCGCACATCAATCACGTCCAGCTGAACAAGCTGGTCCGCTCCGGACAGGTGCGCGTCGATGGCGGCCGGGTCAAGGCCGATACGCGGCTGACTACGGGCCAGACCGTGCGCGTGCCGCCGCTGCCCGACGCGCCGACCGAGGACCAGCAAAAGCGCGAGCGCGCGACGCTGAGCCCTCAGGAAGTCAAGTATGCCCGCTCGCTCGTCATCTATGAGGACGAGGACGTCATCGCCATCAACAAGCCTTCGGGCCTGGCCGTCCAGGGCGGTACCAAGACCAAGAACCATATCGACCGGTTGCTGTCGGCGTGGGGTGAGGGGCTGGAACGCCCGCGTCTGGTCCACCGTCTCGACCGCGACACGTCGGGCGTGCTGCTGCTCGGCAAATCACCGGCCGCGGCGGCGCGTCTGGCGGGGGCTTTTGCCAAGCGCCGCGCCAACAAGACCTACTGGGCCTTGGTCGTCGGCAATCCAAAGCCGGAAGATGGTTATATCGACGTGCCGCTGGTCAAGAAGGGCTTCCACGACCGCGAAATCGTCCAGGTCGCCGACCCGAAGGAGCCGGGCGCTGAAGTGGCCGAGACCGAATACGTCACCATCGGCCGGGCCGGGCCGCGCGTCGCCTGGATGGGCCTGCGCCCGCATACGGGCCGGACGCACCAGCTGCGCGCCCATATGCAGGCGATTGGCCATTCGATCCTGGGCGATCCGAAATACGGCAACGAGGCCAGCCGCGAACTGTCGGAAGGGCTGGGGCTGCAACTGCATCACCGCCGCATCGAGCTGCCGCATCCGACGCAGGGCACGCTGATCGTCGAAGCGCCGCTCGATCCGGTGAGCAAGGCGGGCTTCGACCGTTTCGGCTTTGACTGGCACGACGCCGAGGCCGATCCGTTTGTGCGCGTGAAGAAGAGTAAGCGATGAGACTGGCCGTTTGGGATGTCGATGGCACGCTGGTCGACAGCAGGGCTTCGATACTAAAGGCGTTGCAAGAAGCGGCGATCACTGTCGGGCTTGACGAGCCAACCTATGAGGACGTCCGCCAGATTGTCGGGCTATCGCTGCTGGAAGCGATCCAGAGCATGCGCCCGGACCTGGCGCTCGACGTGGCCGAACGCTACGCCTACGAATACAAGCAGTCGTTCATCCGCGCCCATGCCCAGCCCGATTTCCATGAGCCGCTTTATGAGGGTGCTGACGCTTGCCTGCGCCGTTTGAAGGCCGAGGGCTGGCTGATGGGCATGGCGACCGGCAAGTCGCGGCGCGGTATCGATCGCAATAAAGCCGTCTACGATTGGCACGGCATTTTTGATTGCAGCTTTTGCGCCGATGACGGGCCATCGAAGCCGCATCCGCATATGTTGAAGCGCAATCTGGAACATGTCGGCGTCGATCCGCATCAGGCGGTGATGATCGGCGACACCGCGCACGACATCCGCATGGGTCTGAGTGCGGGCGTCCATACGATCGGCGTGTCGTGGGGCTTCCATACGGTCGAGGAACTGAAAGACGCCGGCGCGCACGTCATCGTCCACGATTTCGATCAACTGAACGCGGCGCTGGATGCATTCGTGCCCGAAGACGCAAAGGCAGCAACATGATCTATAAGGCCGAAGCGCCTTCGAAGAAGAGCGACCAGTTGGGCCATTGCCCCAAGCGCTTCTGGCGTGAGGCGGTTGCGACACAGGTTGATGAGGGTTTCGAAATCCATCTCGACGGCCGGGCGGTCAAGACGCCTCAGGGCCATGCGCTGCGTTTCCCGACGCTGGCCCTGGCCGGACATGCCGCCGGCGAATGGGATGCCGTGAAAGAATATGTCGGCTACGAAGACATGCCGCTGACGCGGCTGGGCTTCGCCGCTGTCGATCGCATGGATACGCTGGTCGCCGAAACGGTTGGCGAGGTCCTGCGCTATACCGAAACGGACCTGGTCTGCTATCCATCGGAATATCCGGCGGCGCTGATCGAACGTGAAGATGCTGCCTGGCTGCCGCTGATCGATTGGGCCAACGAAGCATTGGGGCTGGAATTCCGCCAGAACCGCACCCTGATCCATAAGCCCCAGCCGGTCGAAACGGCGGCGCGCATCCAGGCCCTGGTCGAAAACGCTACGGCCTACGAACGCGCCGGCCTGATGTCGGCCATTCCCTTGTTTGGCTCGGTCGTTCTGGCGCTTGCCGTCTGGAAGGGGCGGATTGCCGGCGAGGCGGCTTTTGAAGCCTCGCGTGTCGGTGAGGACTTCCAGAGCGAGACCTGGGGGCGGGACGAAGAGGCCGCCCAACGCGCGGCGTCGATGCGGGCCCAGGCGCGCAGCCTCGACGTCTGGTTCAGGACTCTCTGACGCGGTTCATGCGCTTGTCGAGTTGTCCGGTGAGCCACAGGAAAAACATGTGGTAGTCACCGATGAACGACCACAGCGGATATCTGAAGGTCGCGGGTCTGTTATGCTCGATGAAGAAGTGCCCGATCCAGGCGCAGCCATAGCCGGCCAATAACCCTGCCGGTATCCACAGCGGATTGCCGGTCGAGAGGGTTGCGATCAGGGCGGCGATGCCGCAGCTTGATCCGACATAGTGAAGCGCACGCGTCAGCGGCCGGCTGTGTTCGCTGAGGTAGAAGTCGAAAAAGGCCGAGTAGGTACGGTAGCGGTCCATCCGGCCACCATACGCCCTTATTCGCCCTTTTTAAACGGTGAGGCTTCGGCTTCCATCAGCTCCATCTGCTC
>CBIHPL010000114.1:0-9042 GCA_966212005.1 uncultured Asticcacaulis sp. | reverse complement strand
TCATCAGGTTGTAGGCAGCGTCGTAAACGTAGGTCGTTACTTCTGTCGCCCCACCCTGAAGCGTCAGGGTCTTCGTCAGCACGTGGCCGTACTGGTCGTAGGTGTAGTCGGTCGTCCGCGGCGTTCCGGTCAGCATGGGCTGAAGGCTCGTCCAGGTGACAGAAGATGCAGCGACCAGGGTCGCCATATTATTTATGGTGCGCCCTTCCCGCACCTTGCCGACATGGCCGGCTGCGGTGTAGTCCTCATAGGTCGTCACATTGCCCATACCGTCGATTTCGGCGCGCAACAGGCCACGGCCGTCATAGACCCACCAGTTGTTGATGTTGTTGATCTGCTCGGCGGTGTTGGCGCTCACATCGCCAAGCAGCGCCGCAAACGTGCCCGTGGCGCGAAGCCCGGCACTGGCTACAACACTGTAGGCGATCGTCTGGACCTTGCGGCCGATGCCGTCATAGAGGATGCGGGCGACATAGCCTTCGGCGTCGAGCGTGCCGATCAGCTGGCCATCATCATCGTAGAAGTTCCGCGTCACCCGGTCGTTCGTGGCGTCAGCGGTCGGCAGGATCATGCGGATCGGCGGGACAGTTTTGAAACCCGTGACGGACGCAAGTTTATTGGCGTATTCCGTCGTGGCGATCAGGCGGCCGGTGGCGTCATAGGTGTGCGCCGTTACCGCGCCCTGGGCGTCGACCTGTTCGATCAGGCGGCCGTCGGCGTCGTAAACGTTCCAGTTCCACCGGTCAAAGCTTGCGTCTTCCGCCGGCAAGATACTGCTGAGGGTAACCGCAGCCGAACTGCTGCTCCGGCTGCCCAGCGTTATCAGTTGCCCGGCCGTCAGCTTGTTCGCATACTGTATCGTGGCGACAAGCTGATTGTTGCCGTCATAGCGATAGACGGTAATCGCCCCGTCCGGCGCCACATCGGCCACCTTGCGGCCCAGCATGTCATAGACGTAATTGATCTTCAGCCCGGTCGCATCGGTTGTGTGGACCAAGTTACCGACGGAATCGTAGACATAACTGGTCGTTGCCGTCAGGCCGCCATTGCCGCTGTCGGTGACGCTGATGAGTTCGCCTGCCCGGTCATATATCGATGTCCGGACCGTACCGTTGGCGAAGGTGACGGCGGTCTGCAGACCCGTCGAGCTCTGGGTGTAGACCGACGTCGTCTGCTTGCCATTGTAATCGGTGCTGCTCAGGGTCCGGCCCAGACCGTCATAGACAAAGGTTTCTGCCGCTGCGGAACTCGACAAGGTCCGGCTTAGCAGTTGTCCGACCGGATTGTAGACATAGCTGGTGGTGCTGGCGGTGGCGTTTATGCCGACACCATTTGTGTCGGTCTCAGCGTAGGTTGCTACCGACTGAACCTGACCGCGCACGTTGTACGTTGTATAGGTGCGCTGAACCTGAGTCTTGTCTACCGAGACGAGCGTTACCCAGTTGTCCATCGTCGCCGCAGTCGGCACACCTGCCGCCGTGTAGTACGAGCCGGCATATTGTAACACAATCGTCTGCTGGCCATAGCCGTTATAGACGTACCGGGTAACTTCGCCACGCGGACTGATGGTATAGACAAGGCGACTATTGCCGTCATAGACATAACGTGACGTAAGGGGTGCCGATGTGCCTGCCGCTTCCGTTTTGGTCAGCAGCTGGTTGTTGGCGTCATAGGTATAGGTCGTCGTATTGCCATAAACGTCGACCATCGACGTCCGGTTGCCCTTGCTGTCGTATGTGTACGCGTAGGCCGTCGCCTGGGAGCCGCCCCCCACCGAAAGCAGCGGTTGGGCGATCGCTACGCTCATGTGTTGGCCACCCACAGCCGTCGCCTGGACCATGAACTCCACGAACACAGCTTCGGCCGGGGCCGTCGCCGACAGGCTGCCGAAGTTCGCCATGGCGACGCCGCCTGCGCCCAGCGTTCCACCTGGCGTCAGCGCAACCGAACTGGTCGAGATCAGGCTGTTATCGGCCCGGCGCCACATCGCATTGAGCGTCAGCGCGCTGGCCCCCGTACTCGCCGTATAGACGCTGAGCTGGACATTTTGGCCGGGAGACACAGGCGTATATGCCGTAAACCCCTGGCCCAGGCGCATGTTCCAGCCGGACGCCGGCACTGTACCTGTCGTCTGGCGCCGATAGCCGCTGACACCATTGTATACTTCTGTCGACTGCGCCGTCGTGATCGATGAACTGGAACTTGCCAGGTCATTCCAGGTGGTGGCGTAGTTGCTGAACAAGGGGTCGGATGCCGGGCCGCTGTAAAGCAGGTTGCCGAACGCATCATAGGTAAAGGACAAGGCCTGGGCGGCGGCGCCAGCCGTTGCGGGCAGCGTGACCAGCTTCGTCAACTGCTTCTTGCTGTCGTAGGTCAGGGTCGTCGTATTGCCCTGCTGGTCCGTGACGACGGTATTGTTGGAATTGTAAGTAAAGCTGGTCATCGACGTCGTGGTGACGCCGCTGACCGTGGACAGGGTCTGGTTCAGGCTCGCGACGCGATTGGATGCGTCGTAGTTGATCTCCAGCAACGTGCCGTCGCTTTGTGTGATCTTCCAGATCTGCGTGCTGGTGCCGACATATTCATAGGTCGTGACGTAGGTCTTGCCGTCACTGATCGAATTGTCATCGGGACTGAGGTCCACCGTCACCGTCGTCAGGCGGCTCGGCGTATTGGTGTCGTAACCATACCGCGTCCGAGTGCTGGTCTTCAGAACGCCCCCGTCCCAGTACTTGTTGGCGATCGACGTTAGCATATTGGAGGTATAGGTCAGCTCCATATAGTCGCCGTTCGCCGTCGTGATACTGGTCACCAGGGAGCCGGTATAGGTATAGGTCAGCTTGTTGCCGCTGGCGTCCGTCGATTCGAGCAGACGGCCGGAGCTGTTATAAAGATCCCACGCGCGCGTCACGCCGTCGGTCCAGGTCCACTGGGTCGTAGTGGAATTATAAGTCAGGGTGTCGAAGGCGCCGTCCGATTCATTGCCGACATAGGCGCTGCGGGCGGCATCCCAGCTATAGGTGATATACGAACCGTCGCCCGTATAGTGCCGGATCGTGCTGCCCGCCGTGTTGACCGTGCCCGACAGGGTCGTGGCCTGGCGGCTGAAGCTCATCTGCCAGTCGTTGCTGGTGTAGCTGGCCAGGCTGTTGTAGTTGGTGGCGATCGCTGCATCCAGCCCTCGCCCGAACAGTAGCTCGTCCTGGTTCTGAACCATCAGGTTGCCGGTCGCTGCATTGACCGTCACGCGCGTGCCCGCCTGGCCGAGCCGGCTGTCGCCCACCTGCCCCGCGCTGCCCAGAATCGTTGCCGAGCTGTTCTGCAGCCCATAGTTGGCACTCGTAACGATCGCTACCATGATGATCCCCTGTCAACAGGCCCGCGGGCCGCATGCTCTTAGGAATCAATCGGGCTGTTGGAACTTTTGTTTAGCCAAAACCTGTGGATAAGTTATCGGAGGTCGCCTTTGGAGGCTTTAGCGCACACCCCGCCAGTTCGGAGCCATGTTGATCATCGCCTCGGCGATCGTCGTCCCGCTGTCTCCAACCGGGGTATTCAGCGTCAGTTCGCGAATGCGTTCCGCGGCCTCGGGGTTTCCGTCGTGCTGGAACAACAGGGACTGTGCCAGGGCGGCGGAGAATCCCCGGCGATCCAGACGCAGGGCCGTTTCCGTCCGGACACGAGCCGTCTCGATATTCCCCTCCAGAATGTCGAGAACCGCCAGGGCGCCGTGGCTTTCCGAGAACGTGTCGTCGAGCGCGAGCGCATGGTCGAAAATTGCCCGGGCCCGGGCCCGATCCCCTCTGGCGAAATGAGCCCATCCGGCCGCAATCCAGGTTCCGAGGTGAGTTTCAAAGTTCGCGGCGCTCTTTTCGAGATAGTCCGCCCCTTCCCGCGCATTTCCGGTCGCCATCAGCGCCAGTCCCTTGCCCAGCAGGTTTCTGGCGCTGTCCGGCCGGGCAGCAAGGCCTTGCTCGAAATAGGTCAGCGCGGCATCCACACCGTTTTTCTGCAAGGTGAGCATCCCAAGCGTGGATAACCCTTCCGCAGTCTCCGCGGCCCTTGACGCGTAGGCGAGAGCCAGTTCAGGCATTTGCAAGTCTATGGCGACAAGAGACAGCGCCCCCATAAGGCCTTCATCCTGCGGATGCGCCTCGGCAAGGCCTGTTCCGACATCCAGCGCGTCTTCAAGAAGACCCAGGCGATGCAGGGCCTGTACCTTGAGCATGGCGGCTCCCGGAACCGCGGCGGTCGTCGCCGCATCCAGAACTTCCGCGGCGCGCCCGTGATTTCCGATCATGGTCGATGACCACGCCAGGTTGTACTTCACGGCCGTTTCGTCAGGCAGTTCGGAATACAAGCTTTCGAACAGTACGGCCGCCTCTTGAAACCGGTCGAGCTGCAAGGCTGCCAACCCCTTTAGGTTACGCAGTTCCCCAGGCAGTGGCGCGACCGCTTCGTAGCCGTCAAGCAGTTCAATGACCTTGGCGGCCTGACCGCACGCCGAAGCGGTTGAAGCCGTTTCCGCTATAAGTGAAAGGTTTCCGGGATCGTGGTCCAGATATCCCAGCAGCCGCGCAAGTCTGTCCTGATCGATACCCGGTTCCATTAACGCGCTCAATTTCGCCCCCAAAAGATTCGCCGCGCCACTCTGCACGCATGTCGGTGCAGCGTAATGTCCCGTTCAACCACAGGCAAGTCTCCTTATTCGGAACCTGTTTCTTGAAAAATATCATGGACTATGCGACGACAGATTTACGTAGTGCGCGTGCCGGGGGGTAGAAAATGGGGGCGGATCATGCTGTGGGGCTTATTAATCAGCTCCTGTGGAATGCTGCGCTGATTTGCGCGCCTGTTCTGATCGTCATAATGATCGTTGGCCTGATCGTCAGCGTTTTCCAGGTCGCCACGCAGCTGCAGGAAATGACGCTGACCTATGTCCCGAAACTGCTGGCGACAGTGGTTGTCCTGATCATCGTCGGGCCGTGGATGCTCAATAAGATCGCGCAGTTCGCCGTTTCGATGATCCGGCTGATACCCTCGCTGGGACATTGACGGACGCCATGACCTCAACCGATCTGGTCAAAACAGTCTGTGCGTGCCTGTTGCTGAGTTTGCGCGTCGCGCCGGTCTTTGCGCTGGCGCCGCCGTTTTCGCTGGTTCGCGTGCCGCTGACCTTCCGGGTCGTCTTCGGCCTGGGGATTACCGCCTGCCTTGTCGCCGCATCTCCTCATCTGGCGCGCATGGATGATCTGAGCCTCGGCAATCTGATCGTGACGGGTGTGCGCGAACTCATGCTGGGCATCGTGTTCGTCATGGCTTTCCACCTGATGTTCGGCATGCTGCACCTGGCGGGACGGACCCTGGACATCCAGGCCGGTTTCGGCATGGCCATGCTGGTCGACCCGACCAGTCGGTCCCAGACGCCGATGACCGGCACCCTTTTCGCCTATGCCGCCGCCGCCATCTTTTTTGCTATGGGCGGTCATTACGACCTGTTGCGCCTGATGGAGGCCTCGCTCCACGCCATGCCCCTCGGTCAGGGCTATTTTCAGCCCGAGAGCCTGGCACGCGTGGCCATGTTCATGGGGATACTCTCCAGCACCAGTTTCGGTGTTGCCGGCGGTGCCGTGCTTATCCTCTTCCTGGCGGACGTCGCCATCACCCTGCTTTCGCGGACCGTGCCGCAGATGAACGTCCTGGTACTGGGGTTCCAGGTGAAAACCGTTCTCCTGCTGCTCATCCTGCCCGTGACCCTCGGCGCATCCGGCGCCCTGCTGGCGCGTATGACGACACTGACCCTTGAAGCCTTGCCGGGACTACTGTGATGGACGAACAGTCGGACCTGGACAAATCCGAAGCCCCCACGCCGTTCAAACTTAGCAAGGCGCGTGAAAAAGGGTCCGTCGCCCGTGGCATGGATCTGGGTTTCGCGGCCGGTCTGGCGGCGCTCATCGGCTATCTTTGGATGTTCGGGCCGCGCCTCGGCGACGGCATCGCCGCCGGTGCGAAACGCACCCTGGTCAGCGCGTCCACCGTGACGGCCGGGCCGAACGAAATCCTGTATCTCGTCGGCAGCCTGCTGGCAGCGGTCGCCCAGCCGATGATCTTCATGCTTGGCGTGATCTTCGTCGTGGTCCTTGTCCTCGAAGTCGTCCAGACCGGCTTCGTCTTTTCGCTGAGCCCGATGACCCCGAACTTCAGCAAGCTCAATCCGGCCAACGGCTTCAAGCGGGTTTTCTCCCTCCGCCAGCTGATCGAAACCGGAAAGAACGTCGTCAAGCTGGTCGTCTACTCCATCCTGTCGTACCTGGCCATCCTGCAGGGCCTGAAGCTGGCCATGCAGGGGATGCCGGACGCCACACGGCTGGCTGACGCCCTGCATGACACGACCCTGCACCTGCTGGTTCTGTTCGTGGGCGCCGCCGTGATTATCGCGGCTATCGACCAGATGATCTCGCGTCGCGACTTTTTCAAACGCATGCGGATGACGCGCCAGGAAACCAAGCGCGAGTCCCGTGACCGCGAAGGCGACCCGCGCTTCAAACAGCGCCGGCGTCAGGTGCACCGCGAATATGCGAAGCTCAGCAAAAGCCTGAAAAACGTCCGAAGCGCGGACATCCTGATCGTCAACCCGACCCACTATGCCGTCGCCCTCAAATATGACGCGCGAACCATGAGCGCGCCCACCGTCGTCGCACAGGGAACGGACCAGCTGGCGCAGCGCCTGAAACGGCTGGCCTTCCTCCATGGCGTCGTCACCATTGAAAATCGCGACCTGGCCCGGGCGCTCTACCACAAGGGTATAATCGACCGTTAAATCCCCGACACCTCCTTTCGCCCCGTCGCCAACCTTTACCGCCAGTTTCGCAAACGGCCGGCAACCCAAGCTCATGCGTCCTGAACATGCTCAAGAAATTCTTCAATAACAATCACGACCTGGTTCTCGTTGGCGGAGTGATCGCCATCCTGCTGATCCTGTTCTCACCGATTCCACCGGTGTTGCTGGACCTGCTGATCATTTCGAACTTCGCCTTTGCGATGACGATCCTGCTGATGACCTTCTATGTCGACAAGCCCGTGTCCTTCTCGACCTTTCCGTCGCTGCTGCTGGTCGGGACCCTGTATCGCCTGGCCCTGAACGTCGCGGCGACACGGCTGATCCTGACCGACGCCCACGCCGGCCAAGTCATCGGCGCCATCGGCGCCTTCGCCGTCCAGGGCAGTTTCGTGATCGGCCTTGTCGTCTTCTTCATCCTGGTCGTCGTGCAATATGTCGTGGTGACCTCCGGCGCCCAGCGCGTGTCCGAAGTCGCCGCGCGCTTCGTCCTCGACTCCGTTCCCGGCCAGCAGATGAGCATCGACGCCGACCTGAACATGGGCCTGATCGACCAGGACGAAGCCAAGCGCCGGCGCAAGGCGATCGAAAAGGAAGCCGCCTTCTATGGCGCCATGGACGGCGCCAGCAAGTTCGTAAAGGGCGATGCCATCGCCGGGATCATCATCCTGCTGATCAATATCATCGCGGGATGGATCATCGGCGTCGCGCAGATGGGCATGGACTGGATGACCGCGCTGCAAACCTTCAGTCTTCTGACCATAGGCGACGGCATCGTCACCCAGGTTCCGGCCCTGATCATATCGACGGCGACCGGCATCATCGTTACCCGTTCGTCGGCAGACCGCCAGCTCAGCGCCGAAATCATGGCGCAACTGGCTTCGGTACGCAAAATACCGCTGATCGTCATGGGCGCGCTGCTTATCCTGATGCTGTTGCCGGGCATGCCCAAATGGCCCATCGCCATCCTTGCCCTACTGGCCGTTGCCATGTGGCTGTCGTCCCGGCGAAAGACCAGGCAACTCGCCGATGACACGAGCCCCACCCTGGACAATGAAGCCAGGGAGACCGGCAAGAGCGCGGCATCTCCCGCTATTCAGGTCATGCTGGGGCGCGAACTCAGTGCGCACTGGAGCGCCATCAAGCCGCTCCTGAGCGAGCGCATCGACGCCTTGCGGACCCAGCAGGAACGTGTCTCGGGTTTTGCGTTCCCGCCCCTGTCCTTCGAGGACGGTCCCCATCTCGGAGCCCACGACTACGAAGTCCTGATCCATGGCGCCCGCTATGCCCAGTCACGGCTTTACCCGGACAAGACGCTCGCCATCCAGACATCCGCCGTCACCGCCACCGTACCGGGTGTGGAAACCAGGGATCCGGCCTTCGGCCTGTCGGCGGTGTGGATCGCGACGGACCAGCGCGACACGGCGGAGCGATCGGGATACACCCTGGTCGATCCTGTAACGGCCCTGATGACCCATCTTGGCGAAGTGCTGCGCAGCGAGGCGGCGCAGTTGCTGTCGCGCGCCGGCGTCACCACGATGCTCGAAGGCGTGCGCAACCGGCAGCCCGGCATTATCGAGGAACTGATACCTTCGATCATGAGCGTAACCGATGTGCAGCGTGTCCTGCAAAACCTCCTGTCCGAAAACGTCTCCATCCGCAACATAGATCTGATCGTCGATGCCCTGGTCGATGTCGGCCGCCATACCAAGGATCACAGCGACCTGACCGAGGCCGTGCGGCAGAAGCTCAATCACGGAATCTGCCACGATTTGCGCGGCAGCAGCGACCAACTGGCTGTCCTCAGCCTCAATCCGCGCCTGGAAGCCCAGATCACGGAAAGCATCCGCCGCAGCGATGGCCGCTCCGGCTTTGTCATCGAACCCAAACTGGCGGAACAACTGATCCTGAAACTGATGCCTCAGGCCAATACGATGCTTCAGCAGGGGCTGGCCCCCGTACTGCTGTGCGGGCCCGAGATCCGGCGCCACCTCAAGACGTTCACGCGCCGGACAATTCCGCGGCTGGCCGTGGTGTCGGTCAACGAGGTGCCATCCTCGATCGACCTGAGGTCCTTTGACATTGTGACCGTCGACTAGAGCGATATGGCGAAACGAAGTTCGGCCGGGCCCCAACCGTGGGCCGGTTTTGGTAAGCCGAACAATAGTTGGCCGCAAAAATAGCCACACAACAAAAAATTTTAT
>CBIHPL010000113.1:0-9056 GCA_966212005.1 uncultured Asticcacaulis sp. | reverse complement strand
ACCGAAGTCTTAAAGAAAACCGCAGATTAGCGCAGATTTACGCAGATTATTCTGCGCCAAGTCCGACTCAAGGTGGCGGGATCGAAGCCAAGGCCTCGAGATAATCTGTGCTAATCTGCGGTTCCCTTACCTGACAGCAATCGCATGATCTCGCGGCCAGGCGTCGCGCCGGGCAGGGCGTAGAAATCGGCTTTCTCATCAACGGCGCTGGCCAGAAGCTTCAGGTAGTCCGCCTTGGCCAGTTCGACCACGCCGAACTGGCGCAGATGGTCGGTCTGGAACTGGCAATCCAGCAAAGTAAATCCGCCCGCCTTCAAACGACCAACCAGATGAACGAGGGCGATCTTCGACGCGTCAGTGGCGCGCGATACCATGCTTTCACCGAAGAAGGCTCCGCCGATGGCCACGCCATATAGTCCACCGACAATCTCGTTATCACGCCAGACCTCGACGCTGTGCGCCAGGCCGCGCCCGAACAGCGCCTGATAGAGGGCCTGGATCGAATGCGAAATCCAGGTCGACGGCCGGTCATCGGCGTTTTCGGCGCACAACTCGATGATTCGTGAAAACGCGGTATCGATGCGCACAACATAGTCGTCCTTGCGGACAGTCCGCGCCAGCCGCGACGACACGTGAAAGGCATCCAGCGGCAGCACGCCCCGCAGAGGTGGATCGACGAGAAACAGGTACTCGTCATCGCGTCCATCCGACATCGGGAAAACGCCGGTACGATAGCAGTTAATCAGGTCGTCAAGGGTGAAGCTGGGCAAGGGGAGCCGGCCGGGGAGTTTTTAGGAGTCGCAATGTTTCGCGAAAAGCGTCGCGCGCTTTCGCACATTGCTCGTCTATCCTGATTTTCTCGGCAAATTCCAAGAGGAAATGATCACTGTCAAAAGGAAATATCGGGAAGCTGAATCCCAACGGACAGCGAGATTTCGTACAGCAGGCCGACATAGCGCTCATACATTCGCACAACCATATCAATGGCGTATTTGCCGAAAAGATAAACAAAGACGCCTGTTCCCGCCGCTACCGATGTCGCAGCCAGCATGAAGATGCCATCGCGTTGGAGCACCCCTAGCCCGGTCAAGGCCACGGCGATGCCGGGAAGAAAGTTGGCGCCGGGCATGGGGAGTAACAGGACCAGCGCCATGATCAAGGTCTGGAGTCCGGCATATATCAGTCCGGGGCGGCTGGTCAGCGCCATCAGCCGTGGCCTGGCGAGATACTCCAGTTTGTGCAGCAGCTTGCCACACGCCCGCAATGCCTTGCGCAGATCGTTTCCCCTGAAGGACCAGCGTTTGACGAAGCCTGGCATCCACAGCGTCTTGCTGCCGAAGATCATCTGAAAGGAGGGCCCAAGCAGCAGCAAGCCGAACAGTGTCGAAATGCCGGGAATATTCGGCACGCACATCGGTAGCGACAGGATCAGAAGGATCAGGCCCAGCCCCCGGCCTTCGAGGCTTTTCAACAGGGTGCCGACCGTGACGCGATCGCCATCCAGCTCCGTCGCCAGGTCATCGACCAGCTGCGACGCCGCCTTGCCGGAGCCTTTCGCCTTACGCGCCATTCCCGATCCCTGTTTATCCGCAGCCCCACGGATGACGGTAAAGACTAGCACGGGCAGGGCGCGGATCAACGGATCGATCCTTTATGATCAAAGAAAAAAGCCCCGTGTGACCACGGGGCTTTGATCTTGCTCAGTGCGCCTCTTGCGACTTGATCCACTTTTCCAGCCAGTGGATGTTGTAGTCGCCGGTCTGGATGTCTTTTTCACCCAAAAGGTCGAGGAACAGCGGGATCGTCGTATCGATGCCGGTAACAACGGTTTCGCCCAGAGCGCGCTTGAGGCGGGCCAGGGCTTCCGGCCGGTCGCGGCCATGGACGATCAGCTTGCCGATCAGGCTGTCGTAGTAGGGCGGGATGGCGTAGCCGTTATACATCGCCGAATCGAGACGAACCCCCAGGCCACCTGGCGCGTGGAAGTCGGTCACAGTGCCGGGCGACGGCACGAAGGTGCGCGCGTTTTCGGCATTGATACGGACCTCGATCGAGTGGGTGCGGATGTCGATATCGGACTGCTTGAACGACAGCGGATGGCCTTCGGCGATACGGATCTGTTCACGCACCAGGTCGATATCGGTAACGTATTCGGTGACCGGGTGTTCGACCTGCAGACGGGTGTTCATTTCGATGAAGAAGAACTCGCCGTCTTCATAGAGGAACTCGATCGTGCCAACGCCCAGATAGCCGATCTTCTTGATCGCTTCGACGCAGGTCATGCCGATCTTGTCGCGCGCGGCCTTGTCGATGACGGGCGAGGGCGCTTCTTCCAGCACCTTCTGGTGGCGGCGCTGCAAGGAGCAGTCGCGTTCGCCGAGATGGCACACATTGCCGTGACTGTCGGCGATGATCTGGATTTCGATGTGGCGCGGCTTCTGGAGGTAGCGCTCCATATAGACCGTGCCGTCGCCAAAGGCCGCAGCCGCTTCGGACTGGGCGCTCATGACCGCTTCGGCCAGGCTGTCGCGGTCCTTGGCGACCTTCATGCCGCGGCCGCCGCCGCCCGAAGCTGCCTTGATCAGCACAGGGAAGCCGATGTTCTCGGCCGCCGCCATGGCTTCCTCGACCGTGGCCACGCCGCCGTCCGAACCTGGAACCACGGGGATGCCCGAGTCCTTGGCGGTCTGCTTGGCGCTGATCTTGTCCCCCATTATGCGGATATGATCCGCCTTGGGGCCGATGAAGGTCATGCCGTGGGCGCCGACGATTTCGGCAAAGCGGGCATTTTCCGACAGGAAGCCGTAGCCGGGGTGGATCGCCTGGGCCCCGGTGATTTCAGCTGCTGCGATGATCGACGGGATGTTGAGGTAGGACTTGGACGCCGAGGCCGGGCCGATGCAGACGCTTTCGTCGGCGAGGTGGACGTGCATGGCCGACGCATCGGCTTCCGAATGCACGGCAACCGTGGCGATGCCCATTTCCTTGGCGGCGCGAATGACGCGCAACGCGATCTCGCCGCGATTGGCGATCAGGATTTTTTCGAACGGCTTCATCGAGGCTTACTCGAAAACGACGAGGGCTTCGCCGAACTCTACCGGCTGAGCGTCGTTGACGAGGATCTGAGCCACCACGCCCTCGCGCGGCGACGGGATCGGGTTCATGGTCTTCATGGCTTCGATAATAAGCAGCGTTTGCCCTTGCTTGATCTTGTCGCCAACCTTGATGAAGGCTGCGGCACCAGGTTGCGGTGAGAGGTAGACCGTACCGACCATGGGCGACTTGATGGCATCCTTGGGAGCGCCGGCAGGAGCGGGTGCGGCTTCAGGCGCGCCGGCAGCCGTTTGCGGAGCAGGGGCAGTGGCAGGCGCCGGGGCGGCGGCTTGAGGGGCTGCGACGTAGGACACGGCAGGCGCGGCCGTCAGCTGACGTGCGACACGAATCTTCAGTTCGCCCTGTTCAACCTCGATTTCCGACAGGTCGGTTTCCTTGAGGATGTCGGCGAGCTTGCGCACCAGCTTCGGATCGATCGGCTCGGCTGGGGATTTGGAAGTCGTCATGTAATAACCTTGTATGCCGTCTTTTCCGGGAAAAGACTAAGTTAGGCCTTGTTGGTCAGGGACTGGCTCGCCAAGCCTTGGACAGCTTGAATCGCCAGTTCATAACCAAACGCGCCGAAACCCGCAATAATGCCTTTGGCCGCCAGCGACACATAAGAGTGATGGCGGAAGGATTCGCGGGTCTGAGGGTTGGACAGGTGGCATTCGATGACCGGTATGCTGAGAGCTTTCAGCGCATCGAGGAGCGCCACGGAGGTGTGGCCGTAACCCGCCGGATTGATGATCAGCGCGCAAGCCTTCTCGCGTGCTTCGTGAATCCAGTCGATCAGTTCGCCTTCGTGATTGCTCTGGCGGAAAACGAGATCGTAGCCGGTACCCTCAAGACGGGCGCGGCAAGTCGATTCGATGTCGTTCAGAGTCGTATAGCCATAAATTTCCGGTTCACGGACCCCAAGCAGGTTGAGGTTGGGGCCGTTGAGGACATATATGGTCTGAGTCATCGGGCTCACGGGCGGGTTGACGAAGCGGCACTTGTATCAACGGGGACGTTTCGCCACAAGCTGAACTGTGCCGCAATCCTGCCGCTTTAGGAAAAATATGGTTCCCAAATGGTAAATATCGTGCTGAACGGCGAGGAAAAGCAGGTTTCGGCGGCAACGGTCACCGCGCTGATCGATGAAATCGGTCTGGATGGCCGCAAGGTTGCCGTTGAGCGCAACCTCGAAATCGTGCCAAAATCGCAGTATCTGGGGACGTCCCTGACCGATGGCGACCGGATCGAAATCGTCCATTTCGTAGGGGGTGGGTGATGCAAAGTTCCACATCATCGACCAGATCAGACTGGCTGCGTCTTCGCCCTTCCCATAAATGGAGAGGGGGTACCATCTGCGGAGCAGATGGTGGGCGGGGCTTACCTTAATTTTCCACACCTACCCAGCGCGTTACATCTATATAATGGCCCCGCCCACCGCCTAACAGCGGTCCCTTCGCTTGCGAAAGCTATACTTTCGCCGCGCTCACCCCATAAATGGGGAGGGCGAGGTTTAGAGGATTCGAACTATGCCCGATACCGCCGCTCAAGACCTCACCGCCGAAACCTGGACTGTCGCAGGGCGGACCTTTACGTCACGCCTGATCGTCGGCACAGGCAAGTACAAGGACTACGCTCAGAATGCCGCGGCCGCGCGCGCATCGGGCGCGGAAATTGTCACGGTCGCCGTGCGCCGCGTCAACTTGACCGACCCCAACCAGCCGATGCTGATGGATTTCGTCAAGCCAGATGAATTCACCTACCTGCCCAACACCGCCGGCTGCTTTACCGGCGAGGACGCTGTCCGCACGCTGCGCCTGGCGCGAGAAGCCGGCGGCTGGGATCTGGTCAAGCTTGAGGTCCTTTCCGATCCCAAGACACTGTATCCCGACATGGAAGAGACGCTGCGCTCGCTGAAGCTGCTGGTCAAGGACGGTTTCCAGGTCATGGTCTACTGCTCGGACGACCCGGTCTATGCCCGCAAGCTGGAAGAGGCCGGCGCCGCCGCCATCATGCCTCTGGCGGCTCCGATCGGCTCCGGCCTGGGTATCCAGAACCCGGTAACCCTGCGCATCATCATCGAGAATGCCAAGGTGCCGGTGCTGGTCGATGCTGGCGTAGGCACGGCCTCGGAAGCCGCTGAAGCGATGGAACTGGGCTGCGATGCTGTTCTGATGAATACAGCCATTGCCGAGGCCAAGGACCCGATTCGCATGGCGCGCGCCATGAAGCACGCTGTGTTGGCCGGGCGCGACGCCTATCTGGCCGGCCGTATGCCGCGCAAGCTTTACGCCGACCCGTCGTCCCCCCTGGCCGGGCTTATCTGACCGCCTGGGATTGCCGTCCCAACAGGGCCAGCATGTCTTCGAGCACATCGAGATCCACTGGCTTGACCAAGTGAAGATCGAAGCCGGCCTCCGCAGTCCGGCGTCGCGTTTCCGAATCACCCCAGCCGGTCTGGGCGATGATCTTGACGCCGGAAAAACGCTTGTCTGCCCTGACGGCGCGCGCAACCTGCAATCCATTCAGGCCGGGCATCCCCAGGTCGAGAAGAATGACGTCGGGTCGGAACCGTTCCACAGCCTCAAGCGCACAACGCCCATTGTGGCAAACCTCAACCGTGTATCCGTGAGATTCAACGGCCCATGCCAGCGTCATAGCCGATGGCACATTGTCGTCGACAACCAGAATCCGTAAGGGGTCGTCCTTTGACGACAGCTGGGACACAACAGGGCGTTCCGCAATAAGCGCAGATTGGTAAGACATTGAAAGCTTTTCAGTTTTGGAAATACCGGCGGACGGCGGTATGTCTGAACATAAAGCAATCGGCATAAAAAAGCTGTGTGGAGAGCGCGCCTACAGTGTTTTTGTCAACACGGATTTACCGACAGCGGTCTTTTTCTCGCCGGGCTTGCGCCCCGCCCGTCGTTCCCTGGCTACGGCGATCGTGCCGATCAGCAGGGCCAGCAGCACGCCCCACGCCGCGATGGTTTGAACAATCAGCAGGGCAGTGACGCCGATGCCGATATTCAGCAGCACAATGATATCGATGGCCACGCTGATGATCTGCCCCAGTAACGCCCATTGCGGCCAGGGGTGCTGAGTGTTCCAGCACGTAATATAGAAGCCGAGGAGGCAGATGACGTCGGCAACCAGCATATAGGCGGCGATGTGATCATTTAAGACCAGGGAAAATCCCATGGTGAGCAGATAGCCCGACACATAGATGAACGCGCCGAACCTTTCGCGCCATGTCCCGACAGCAACGGCATAGAAACACACTGCGACGACGGCGCACGCGCCAAGTTGTGTCACCCATGACTGCAACATGCCCGTTCCCCGCTTTTGCCCGACTCGTCAGCGACGGTTAAAACAGGGAAAGGGCATGTCTGGCAAGGCTAAACCTTAATCCTCGGTCAAGTCGTCTCCAGCACCTCAGCCATCCGGCCGGTTGGCGGGGGATCTTTAGGGCTGTCGTCAAGCGGCATCATCGCCGCGGGAATACCGATATGCTTGCGGATGCGCGTCAGGCCCCTGTGTGCCTCGGCCATGTAGCCTTGCGCTTCGTTCAGCGCCTGCATTGCCTTAAGGGTATTCTCGTTGACCTCTGTCGATCGTGCGGGGCACAATTCAAGCGCGCGCCGTGAAGTGATATAGGTTTCCATAAGGTGCGCCGCTTCGCCGAGCGCAGTATCGATGGCTTCCTCGGCGGCGCGGATCTGGACCTGAACCGCCCGGGCGACGTTGATCGTTTTCTCTGTAGACATGAGTTGTCCTTGGCTTGAACATATCGTCCGGAAAACGCTGGACGCAGGCCAAGATTAGGACAGCCATAGATTGTAAATCGTGAAAAGTTAAGCTTAAATCAATATTTACTACGAATTTCTTAACTTTAAGATTAATTCGGTTTTAACCGCTTCCGCTCGGCTTCCACCGCCGCCTTCAGCTCATCCAGCTTGGCGCCGTCGATGACCTTGGTGCCGATAATAAAGGCCGGAGTGCCCGTGATGTTCAGGTCGGTCCCCAAGGTGATCACGCGGTCGATATGGTCGTGCACCTCTTTCGACGATGCGGCTTCACGGACGGCGTCGACGTCAAGACCGGTACGGGTGAGGAGCGTCATCATATCGGCCTCGCTGGCGATCCTGGCCTCCATCAACGCGTAGTGCATGGCCTCATAGCGGCCGATCTTCGCCGCGGCCAGGGCAAATGCCGCCAGCGGCCGCGAGTTCTGGTTGATGACCGGATATTCCTTGACGACAATGGCGACGTCCTTGTTTTCCTCCAGGAAGGTCTTCAGCTGGGGCGCCGCGGCGCGGCAATAGCCACAGTTGTAATCGAGGAACTCGACGATCTTGATCGGCGCATCCGGATTGCCGAGAATGGGGTCTGACGCGTCCTTGGACAGCGAAGACTGATGCGTTTTGACGGCCTCGAGCGTCTTGGCCGACGCCTCGGCCAGCTGCCGCCGTTGCAGTTCCTGACTGGCGTCCTTCAAGATCGACGGCCGCGCCATCAGGCCTGCGCGCACCTGATAGGCCTGAAGCTGCGGTATGACATAGGGCGCGGCGGCCAGGACAACTGCGAGGATGGACAGGCCCAGCGTTATATTGGCTTGGGTGAAGACGCCGGCCGGCGGTGAAACGGCAGGAGCAGGAGCGGGTGTCGGCGCTTCCGGCGCCGGGGTAGTGTCTTCGGTCACGTGAATTGTCTTTCCGTTAGTTGCGGCGCCGGCGCCTGGTCTCGCCTTCGACAGGCGCCACGCCCATTTCATAGGAGGCCGCCAGGACGATGTCACGTGCGCGGCGATATTCCGGAGACGTTGCCTCAAGATATTTTTGGGACCACACCGCCGACGTTCGGGCACCCATATAGTCGCCGCCGTAGAATTGCGCCTCGGCCTGGGCCAGCCGGGCCATGCCGGGTTGTTTCAGCCCGTCATAGGCCTGCGCCATCTGTTCCCAGGCAAAGGTGTTGTCCTCCTCGGCCTTGAGCGATTCATGCAGATTGACGATGGCGGCATTGAGATTCTCCCTGTCGCCGATAGCAATCTGGGTCTGGGCCAGGTTGAGGCGCAGCAAGGGCGCGTCCGGCATCAGCGCGACCGCCTTTTCGTGGGCGGGCTCGGCCAGGGCGGCGCGGCTGGTCTCGAAATAGATTTGCCCCTTCAGCTCCCAAAGGTAGGGATTGTTCGGCTGCTCCTTGATGAGGCCGTCCAGTTGCGTCAGGGCCTTGTCCCAATCGCCGCGCTTGTACGTCGCGATCACCCTGGCATAGCGGGCAGGGTAGGAGGTATTGCTCTCGGGATAGAGATTGAAGGTTTTGATCGGATCATTGAGAAATCCCGACAGCTTGGCCTGGACAATCTCGAACTTGGCGACGGTTTCCGGTGGGTCGACGACGCCGTAGTGCGGCTGGGATTCGACCATGCGGCGAAGGCTCTGGATGCGTTCCCGTGACAGGGGGTGCGTGATGAAGAATTTGTACCGTTCTGCGTTCGAAAAGGTTTCTACGTTCCGGAAATTGTAGAAAAAGTCGACAAGTCCCTTGCCGGACATGCCGGCGCGCTCCAGCGCCTTGGCGCCGGCCGCGTCGGCAGCCGATTCCTGGGTCTGCATGTAGCGCAGGGCGTTGAGCGTGCCAAACGTCGTGGACGAGCCCATCAGGGCCGCGCCAGCGGTAGGCGCCTTGGCCATCATGGCGATGACGCCGAGGCCCAGCGCGATCGCCGTCGGCATCTTGGCGGCCTGCATGATCTCGTCGGTGCGCATCATGTGGCCGCCACTCAGGTGGCCGGCTTCGTGAGCGACGACGCCGAACAGTTCGTTAGGCGTCTTGGCTTCGAGAATGAGGCCGGTGTTTAGCCCCATGCGCAGCCCGGTCGTAGCAAACGCATTCAATTCGTCATCGGCGATCAGAAGGTAATGAACCTTGTTGGCGTCCAGTCCCGAGGCTGTCAGGATGGG
>CBIHPL010000112.1:0-9101 GCA_966212005.1 uncultured Asticcacaulis sp. | reverse complement strand
CGTTCAAGGCGCTGGTGCGGGTCGACCGCACGCCCGAAGAGGTCATGGCCCTGGTGCGCGACATGCCGCTGAAGTTCGCGCCCGGCCAGCGTTTCGACTATTCGAACACCAATTACACGGCGCTTGGTCGTCTCATCGAAAAAGCCAGCGGCCAAAGCTACGACGCCTATGTGCGCGACCATATCCTGATCCCGCTGAATATGACGCATACCGGTTATTACGATCCCTCCGAAATCGTACCGGGACTGGCACCGGGCTATCTCATCGAAGATGGGGCATTCGGCAACATGTTCTATATCGCGCCGGGCATGACCTACGCTTCGGGCAATCTTTATTCCACGGCTGACGATCTGCTGCTGTGGGATGCCGCGCTGCACAGCGGCAAGGGGTTGAACATATCGGACGCCCACCGCGCCATGCTGTTCCATGACAATGGCTTCGGCTACGGTTTCGGCGTCTATATCGACAAGGTCGGGGACGAGCCGTTTGTCGGTCATCCGGGGACCTTGCCCGGCTACCTGAGCGACTACGAGCGGTTCGTGAACACGCCCCTGACCATTATCGTGCTGTCGAACGCCTATCCGGTGAAGGTCGAAAAGATGACGCGCGACCTGGCAGTCGTGTTTTTCAAGACCTGCGGCAAGTCTGACGCTGCCCGGACCTGCGGCCTGCGCTGATCAGCGGCGTTTTCGGAACAGCAGTGCCAGAAATCCCATGGCTGCTCCCGCCAGCCCTGCGACGGCGCAGGGGACCAGAAATATAAGGAGGAATCCTGCGGTTTCGCTGTGGAAGTTCGCGTCGGCGGCGCTTGCGCTCTCCGACATGGCGACGGCCAGGAGCTGCTGATAGTCAAGCCAGCTCGAAATGGCCAGCAGGAGAGGGCCAAGAACAAAGATTGCCAGCAGAAGATATCTGGGAATTCCGCGCACAAATCTGACCGAGCAGAAGCTGATCGACACCTGGAAAATCAACACTCCCGCCAAAACGGCCAATACCGGATCGATCATGTCCTACTGCCCGCCGTTGCCGAACTTGCGGGCAATGCCGATCATGACCGACGGCCGTTCCGTTCGGCTGACCGTCACGGATTCGCCCTGCGGCGTCGTGAACAGGTTGGTCTGTTTGGACGAATTCATCAGATCGACCGCCCGCAGCGATGCCGTCCATTTCGGTGTCAACTTGTGCCGCCACGTCAGGTCCAGCCGGTAGAAGCCGGTCTTGTAGCCCTGCAAGGCGACGGCGCGTCCTTCACCGTTCAGGTTGAGCTGCAGCCAGTCGCGGTTATTGGGTTTATATTCGGCGATGGCATTGCCCGACCAGGTGACATTTTGCCGGCTCAGCATTTCGCCGCCGACCACGCCGCTGACCTCGCTGTCGAAGACATTGAGATTGACCGAGTAATCCAGCGTCTTGGTGACCTTGCCCTTGGCCGACCATTCAAGGCCCGCCGCGCGCGATGCATCGCCATTGATCACGGAGACGAGGACAGTCTGGTCGGTGGCCACCTGCCGGGCCTCGGTCACAGGGTAGCGGTTGGCGCGGTAATAGAGGCTGCCGTTCGAGCTGAAAGCGACGCCGACAAATTCATAGCCGACTTCGTAGGCATCGGTTTCCTGCGACCTCAGTTCCGGGTTACCTTCGTAGCGTGCATAACGCGACCAGTAGATGCGGCGCGGATTGAGCTGATAGAGGCTGGGGGCCTGGGTGCGGCGGCTGTAGCTGACGACGAGCTTCGTCTTTTCGTTCAGGTCGCGATTAAGGCTGAGCGACGGCAGAAACCGCTCTTCGTCACGCGTGAAAACGCCGGCCTTTCGCTTTTCGGATTCGATGCGCAGGCCCGGCATGATCGTCCATTTGCCGAACGGCGTCTGCCAGGTGATGTAGGCCGCCGCGATGCGGCGTTCATAATCGAAAAGCGTCTGGTAATCCGTTTCACCGGGCACGATGGTGGCGATCCTTTCGGACCGGCTGTCGATCGTGCTTTCCGTCTGCTCCAGGACGAAGCCCGCCGTCAGCCGGGACTTGCCGAAGGGGCGCTCATAGTCGCCCTTGACCGAGCCGCCGCTGTCGGGTGCCCTGTTCAAATAGGCGTAGGCGGCCTCAGGCTGTGCGGGCGTGGTCCGGATCAGGCGGTGGGCGGCGCTGTCCGACGCGCGGCCGCCGTCACGGGAAATGTGCAGGTCCAGCTTTTCACCGTCGACCCTGCCCTTGTGCGTGTAATGCAGACTGATCTCGCCGGTGCTGCCCTGATCGTAGCTGCGGACGGATTCGGCGTGGTCTTCGGTCACCTGGCCGGACGCATCGGTGATCAGAACCGTGCCGTCATCCGTGGTTGCCGCCCGCCAGCGGTAGTGACTGAAACCCAGTTCGATCTTGTCGCGGTCGGTCGGCGCGTAGGCGAGGGTGGCGTATTCATAAGCCTGGCGCCGCCCATTGACCGAAAGGTCGTAGCCGTCGGTCGTCTCGCGGCCCGTCGCCGTCGCCCAGTCCTGCCGGCCATCAAAGACGGTGATGTCGCGCGTGCGGCCGAACCCGGCCGAGATCGCTGCCGTCCAGCGGCCGGTCTTGTAGCTTGTCGACACATTGAAATTATAGCGGCCGTCGTCGTCGGCCCGCACGGACACGCCGCCGTTCAGGCCGTCCTTGCGCTTCTTCTTGAGAACGATGTTGATGATGCCGCCGGAGCCATCCGAAGCGAACTGGCCCGACGGGTTGGTCATGACTTCAATGCGTTCGATCTCGGACGCCTGAAGATTGTTGACCATGCCGGGGCGGGCTTCGACACCGTCGATGAGGATCTTGACCTGGGTGTCGCCGCGCAGGGCGATGCGGCCGCGCGGATCGACCGTAACCGACGGGATGCGGGTCAGGACGTCGTTGGCCGTCGAAAACGCGGCGTCGGGGCTGGCCGAAATGTCGTAGATGCGGCGATCGATGGCGTTTGTCACCGATGGCTTGCGCGCCGTTACGACGATGTCGGGGGCATCTTCGCCGTTTTTCTTAGGACCGCCGTCCTCACCCGCGGGAGGCTGAGGCGCATCCGCCGACTGGGCGTGCGCGAAACCCGGCGCCATGGCCAGCACAATGACAATCGGCAGTCCCCGGACCACGCCTTCCCCCTTCGAATTCCAGTGATACCATACCGTTTATTGCGGGAGTGCGGTCAAGGTGTTTTTGCCGAACCGGACCCGTTCCGGCGGCATGTGCCAGCCGCCCACATGTAGGTCGGAGATCAGGACGGCACGCAGGGGGCGGGTATCATGTGGCCATGACGGCGTGCGTACATCCAGCTCGGTTACGGTCAGGCGCCTTGGCTCGAACCAGAAGGCCTCGACACCCAGGCAGGCGGCAACCAGCGCCAGGCCCAGTCCTATCCATTTTCGCACCGGCATCATCCCCTTTGCGCAGCGTGCGGACAACATCCCATATTCCTGCGGGATTGTCCTTTGCAGATTTTTGAACGGCCCTTTCTTAGAGGCGCTTTGGCGAAGGGTAAATGCACCGGATCGTGTCGGTGTCTGCAGATGCGAAATGTCGGAGACAAGGGCATAGATCGCACGTTTGTGCGACTGGAAGCGCATTCATAGGCGAAAACGTGCAATAGTGCGGAAAAGTGCGCCAAATTGTGGACAAACGGTAATTTGCAAAGGTTTGCGTAAGGCATTCTTAAAGATCGACGCCTAAGACTGAGGCAAGATTTTCGATACCGTAAGCCCATGCAGCCGACAGCCCTCATCCTTGAAGACAGCAAGACCCAGGCGCTGATCATCAGCAAGATGATCGAAGCGCAGGGCTGGGCGGTCGTCCACTGCGAAACGGTGCGTGAGGCGCTCGACTGCCTGAAGCTGGTGTCAATCCAGGCGCTGTTCCTCGACGTCTTCGTGTCCCAGCACAACACGCTGTTGCATATGGACATGTTCCGCAAGGCTGCCCGAAACACACCGATTGCCGTCATGACGGCCGGTTCCAGCCGCGAAGCCGTCGAAGAAACCTTGAAGGCCGCACGCAGGGCCGGGGCGGACTTCGTGCTGCGCAAGCCGTTCAACGATGCGATCCTGACGGACATCTTTACCGTGATCGGCAATGCCGGCAAGGGGCGCAAGCGCCATGTCCTCGTCATCGACGACAGCCGGACGGTGCGCCTGATCGCAAAGGGGCCGCTGGCCGGGGCGGGCTATCGCGTCTCCGAAGCCGAATCCATGGAAGAGGCGTTCAGCAATGTCGATATCGCCCACGTCGATCTGGTGTTGTGCGACATCTTCATGCCGGGTATGGGCGGACTTAAGGGCCTGCGCCAGATCAAGCAGACCTGGCCAAGCGTCAAGGTTATCTCGATGTCGGGCGGCATCGACGGCAAGGTCTCCGAGCATGAGGCCCTGGACGCCACGCGCCGTTTCGGCGCCGATGGTCAGCTGCTGAAGCCGTTCACGCCCGAAGCCCTCACCGAAATCGTCGAAGTCGTTCTGGAAGGCGATATGGCGGCATAGGGCGCTAATTCGGTTTTGCCGCGACCTTTACGCTCAGCACCTTCTGCGGGACGCGTTCGATGACGATATTCGCCAGGCGCATCGGCGGCTGACCGTCGGCCGAATAGATGACCACATCGATGTAGGGGTAAAGCGCGGAACCGCGCATCTGCTGCCTGAAGACGACGAGATATACGCCATTGCCACGCCGGACAGGGCGGACAATGCCCGAGCGATGGCTGTCGAACAGCGCGTTATAAGTCACCTTCAGGTTGGCGAATACGGTCGCGTCATTTCCGGAAAAGGCCCTTAGCGTGGCGATATCATTTTCCCGTGCTCTTTGTTTATCCTGTTCATAGCTGATGCCTGGACGCGCATTTCCGCTGCGGACGGCTGCGGCATACCCTGGCATCCATTGCTGGAAGGATTGGGTGAGAAAGTCGTCGAAGACATTAAGCTCACGTGTCCGCCCGGTTTCGTTTTCGGGCCTGCTCTGGTCGCTCAGTATGTAGCCAATCTCGTAGGTATAGGCCAGCGGACAACCCGCGGCCAGGCGATCGCCCTGCCAAAGCGAAATGACCTGCCACAAGCCAACTTCGCCGGTGACGGACGACTGGTCGGGTTCTTCGTCCATAAAGGCGAACCGGCCATCGATCAGAACCGGTTGGGCGCGATCGAGAGCGTCGCCTCTGGCCACGCAATCATCCATGCCGTTCGAGCTGGCATAGTGAAGCTTGCCGTCGGCGCCGGTGTAGAAGAGGACGACTTCGCGCTGGCACTGGTACCAGGCGTTGTCGTGCGCAGACACGGCGAATACGCTGGTCTTCGGCCAGCGGTGAATGCGAACCGCGATATCTCCGGAATCCGTGTTTTCGGCCACGGGCTTCATGGCGGCCTCGAACGCTTTCGCGGACGGACTGAGATAGGCCGACGCCAGCGCTCGCCCGGCCGGATCGATCTGCCCGACCTCGTTCAGGATGCGCTGGCGGTCGGCCGGATGGGCCTGCGGCGTAAAACCTGACGGCCTGTGACTGTTGTCTTCTTCGTAAAGCGCTTCACCGGCATACCACGGACCGTCCTGTGCGACGGAGCGCGCTGGCAGTTCCTTGACGGCCTGCCACTTCCCGCCGGTTTTCAGCGCCAGTCCAGCGAGGTCCTCGCATGGGCCTGCCGCGCTGACGGCCGGTATCAGGCAGGCCGTTGCGGCCAGGAGTGCGGCTATGCGTCGTGCCATGATATCCCCCAAATTCTCCCCGATGCGCGATGATAGGGCATCGCGGAAAAGACACCAGTCGTCGTGAGTGGCGATGTTTTTAAGGATCAGGTCGACAGATTACACAGATGCACACAGATTATTCGGGCAGAAGGAAACTGAGGCATATAAATGGTCCCGGCAAAATGACCGCGCTGGAGCGCGGTCGAGGGGTATTCTAGCGCGGCCTCATCCGTCCATACGGATAATCTGTGTGCATCTGTGTAATCTGTGGACCTAAAAATCCTGGGCTCTCTGCTTCCCTCCGCCTCGCGCATCTGTTAATCTTCGTAATCGATTACAAAAAGCCGTGGCGTACACAAGGATCGCGGCACGATCAGGGAGAGACATCATGAAACTGCACGCCATTGCGGTCGCGGCCGCCTGCGCGATGTTCGCCACTCACGCCGTTGCCGCCGACCGGGTCGGCATCTTTGAAAACCACGTTGACGTCGGCGCCACCGCCATTTCCGGCAAGGCCAGCTTCGAGAACGGCAGCTATCGCCTGAGCGCGTCCGGCGCCAACATCTGGGGCACGGTCGACGCCTTTCACTATGCCGCCAGCCCGGTAAAGGGCGACACCTATATCGCCGCCGATATCGTTTTTGAGGGCGAGGGCGTCGATCCGCACCGCAAGGCCGGGCTCATGATGCGCCAGAGCCTGGACGCCGACAGCCCGTATGTCGACATCATGGTCCATGGCGACGGGCTGGTCTCGCTGCAGTACCGCGAGACGAAGGGCGGTGAGACGCGGCAGGTCATCGCCAACCAGCAGGGCGCCAGACGCGTCGCGCTCGAATATCATGACGGCTATGCCTGGATGTCGCTGTCGGGGCCGGACGGCCAGGTTCGCTCCGTAGGCGGTGGTGTTCGTATTGCTCTGGGCCAATCCTATCTGGCCGGGCTGGCGCTGAGTGCGCACAACAATGCCGTCTCGGAAACGGCGGTCTTTTCGAACGTCGAACTGGAGCCGCTGGCGCCCGGCGTCGCCGGCTGGCCGACGCCGCAGACCAGGGCCGAAAGCACGCTGGAAATCCTGTCGATCGCTGACAGGAACCGCACCATCGTCTATCACACGACCGACCTGATCGAGGCGCCCAACTGGTCGCGCGACGGAAGGACCCTGCTTTATAATTCCGGGGGGCACCTGTTCACTCTGCCGGCCATCCCACCTTTTGGGGGCGGGACGCCGGTAAAGCTCGATACCGGGCCGCTTGGCAAGATGAACAACGACCACGGCTATTCGCCGGACGGCAAATGGATCGTCGTCAGCGACCAGACCCAGCCGGATAACCAGTCGCGCATCCATATCCTGCCGGTGGCGGGCGGCGTGCCGCGCCTTGTTACGCCAAAGGCCCCGTCCTACTGGCACGGCTGGTCGCCGGATGGAAAGACTCTGGCCTATATCGCCAGTCGCGGTGGCGACTACGACGTCTATACCGTACCGGTCGAGGGCGGGCTCGAGACGCGGCTGACAGACTCGCCGGGCCTTGACGACGGTTCGGAATTCACGCCCGACGGAAAGTGGATATGGTTCAACTCGGTGCGCAGCGGAAACATGAAATTGTGGCGGATGCGCGCCGATGGTTCGCAGCCTGAGCAAATGACATCGGGCGACGACAGCCGCGATTGGTTCCCGCACCCGTCGCCCGACGGAAAGTGGATCGCCTATATCGCGTTCGGCACCGATGTCGCGGTTGGCGACCATCCGGCTAACAAGAACGTCAGCCTGATGCTGATGTCGGCTGCGGGCGGCAAGCCCATCGTCTTGACGAAACTGTTTGGCGGGCAGGGCACGATCAACGTGCCGTCCTGGTCGCCGGACAGCAAGTCCATAGCCTTCGTCAGCTACCGGCCGGTGGAAGACTAGGCCGTTACCAGCCCTGTCGTCTTGCCCTCCGACCCTGGTTGGTCGGAGGGGCCTTACGCCGCGACCTTCTGCTTTCGCCGGCCGAACCCCAGCTCGTGCAGAGCCATGCCCAGCGCCAGGGAAATCAGGACCCCATAACCGCCCCAGATATTGATGACCAGGAAGAACGACCAGCCGTCTATGAACTGCGGTATGGCGATGAAGTGAGCTGCGACGAGGTTGACCTGGCAGGCGACCATCAGAACCAGCCAAATCTTGCGATGCATGACCAGAAGGACGATGAAGGCGACCGCCACGAAAATGTCGATGCCGACCACGATCGGCCCCGGACCGCCCTGGCGGACTTCATGAAAGATCATGGACAGGATCCAGCTCGGAAGGATCAGGGCGGCGCCTTGCCGTTCGGCGGGGCCGCCCCTGAACCAAGCCCAGGCGCAGAGAATGCAGACCAGAACCGTGTTTACGTACTGCATAATCAGCGACAGGCTCATGGGCGTTACGCAGCTTCGTCCTTCTCGATCACGCGGAGCCCGGTACGTCCGTCGTCCGGCTTGTCGTGGGTGCCCTGGGCCACGGTGCGGCAGCCCATCTGGGTCTTGACCTCGTCGAGGTGTTGATGTCCTTCGGCCATAACAGATTTGACCTCGCCCAGCAAATCGATCGCGCGGCTGAAGGCGCGGACCGCCTTGTGGCCGTAGACGGGCGACATATTGGCTTCGACCCGCATGCGCAGGAGGTTGCCGACCAGGGTGGTGGCTTCGACCAGCGCCATGTCGACGGCGTTTTCCGCCGTGGTCAGCTGCTCGGCGCCAACGCGTACCATTTCCGCTCTTTGCATAGTGTCTCTCCAATGGCCCGTAGGCCCGCGTCGCCAGACGGCCGCGGACGGTCAGCCGGACTGGCTTTTGAAAGTCTGAACAGCTCTGATGAAGACGGTCTGGGCCTGGATGACCACTGTCAGTGCCATCGACAGGAGGATGATGACGACGAAGGTAATGGCCACGACCTGCCAGAATTTGAGAGGCTGCCCCCGTCCTATGAAGACGTTCCAGTGTCCGTCAACCAGGCTATCGAGGCGACCAGTGTCAGGGTCGCGTTCTCTGACCCTTCCGTCATGTTCACCACCCGCAGCGCGGAGATCGTATCCGCTATGTGGTGGCGTTTGTCCGGGTTGGACAGGAGGCTGAGGACCTTCTCCAGCTCGGTCAGATTGATGATCAGGTCGGTGGCGTTGGGATGCAGGATCGGTTTCATGCCCCGACGATGGCAGGCCCGACCCCAGTTCGGGTATCGGAAAAAATTGAGGTCCTGAATTTTTGAGGAGGGGATCGGAGGCTGTGTCCGCGCCTTCGATCGCGGGCTGCGCCGCCTCATGCGCCAGCAGCGCGCGAACGGCGTCACCGGACGAGACGCCTCCAAGGCGGCGACGGGCCTCCTCGATGTGGGTGCGCACCGTGGTTTCGCGGATCTTGAGAATCTTGGCGATCTCTTTCGCCTTGTGATGGCGCGCCAT
>CBIHPL010000111.1:0-9125 GCA_966212005.1 uncultured Asticcacaulis sp. | reverse complement strand
AAGTTCGATCGCACCGTCGCCTCCCGCCGGATCCGCTCCGCCAGGCGGCTGTTCAGCTCGCCCCGAATGCCTCGGCTTCGGATGTAAGCCGCGCCGAAGCCGCGCTCAATGCTATCCGCGCCAAGGCCAAGACCTGCGAGGCGGTCGATGAACTCAAAGCGTCGGGCGTTCAGATCACCAATCTCGGCGAGGCGCAGTTGAGCGTTCTAAAGCCGGCCTATGCCGATGCCCTGCGTCCACTCAAGGCCAATCAGGCAACCCCGCCGATGCGCAATGACCAGAACATGAATGTGCTGTTCGTCTGCGACCGTCAGCTGGCCGGGGAAAATGCCGTGACGCGCGATCAGATTCAGAGCAGTCTGGTCAACGAACGCACAGCCATGCTGGGCAAGCGTTACCTGCGTCAGCTCCGCGCCGGCGCGACCATCGAGAACCATCAATAGGTTTGGGCTTGACCCTGACGAGGCGTCTGCCTAGGTCTCTGCGATGACCTCGTCCCCTCCTCTTGTCGTCAGCCTGGGTGATCCGTGCGGTATCGGCCCTGAAGTCGTGGCCACCGCGTGGCAGGCCGTGCGGCACATGCCCGACCTTGTCTTCTGCGTTGTCGGTGACGCTGCCGCCTTGGCGGCATATGGCATGCCCGTCCGCCGCATTACGCATCCCGGTGAAGCCGCGACGACGTTCGCCGAAGCCCTGCCCGTCGTCGACCACGCTTTGAGCGCGCGTCCGGTCGCCGGCCAGCCCGACCCCGTACATGCGCCACACATCATCGACTGGATAAGGACTGGGGTCGACTTCTGCCTTAAGGGTACGGCGCGAGCTCTGGTAACCGCGCCGATCGCCAAGTCCGTACTCTATCAGTCGGGCTTCGCTTTTCCGGGACACACAGAATACCTGGCCGAGATGTGCCGCCACGGCGATGCGCCCGCGCCCATGCCGGTCATGATGCTGGCGGCCAGGGACCTGCGCGTCGTCCTTGCGACCATTCACACGCCGCTGTCCGACGTTGCGTCCAACCTGTCCGGGGATGACCTGGCGAAGCTGGCACACATCACCCACGCGGCGCTGATCCGCGATTTCGGCATCGACCACCCACGCCTCGTCATGGCCGGACTGAACCCGCATGCCGGTGAAGACGGTTCGATCGGCCGTGAGGAAGTCGATATGCTGGCTCCCCTGGCCGCGTCGCTCAGGGCTGAGGGCATTGACATACGCGGTCCCTACCCGGCCGATACCCTGTTTCACGACGAGGCGCGTGCGAGCTATGACGCCGCCATCTGCATGTATCACGACCAGGGCCTGATCCCGTTGAAGACGCTCGATTTCTGGGGCGGCGTCAATATCACACTCGGCCTGCCGATTGTCCGCACCTCGCCCGACCATGGCACGGGCTTCGGCATTGCCGGCAAGGGCGTGGCGCGCGCCGACAGCTTTATCAATGCATTGCGTGTGGCGGACATGATCGCTAGCCAACGGGGCCTGACATGAGCGATCTACCGACATTGCGTGAAAGCCTGGAACACCATGGCCTTATGGCCAGGAAGGCGTTCGGCCAGCACTTCCTGCTCGACCTCAACATCACACGCAAGATCGTGCGCCTGGGTGGGCCGTTTGACGGTGATGTGGTCATCGAGGTCGGCCCTGGACCAGGCGGCCTGACGCGGGCGCTTTTGGAGACCGAGGCGTCAAAGATCATCGCGGTTGAGAAGGACGCACGGTTCATCGAACTGCTGGGCGAACTGAACACCGTCTATGGCGACCGGTTCAACGTGATCGAGAACGATGCCTTGAAGGTGTCCGAAGCCGATCTGGCGCCTGCCGCGCATATCGTGTCGAACCTGCCCTACAATGTCGGCACGCCGCTGCTCATAAAGTGGCTGACCGGGCCGTGGCGCCCGCTGTCGATGACCTTGATGTTCCAGCTGGAAGTGGCGCTGCGAATCGTCGCGCCTGTGGGGGACGACGACTATGGCCGCCTGAGCGTGCTGGCGCAGGTTCTGTGCGACTGTGAGAAGATCATGGACCTGCCGGCGCGCGCCTTTACGCCGCCGCCAAAGGTCGACAGCGCGGTCGTCAGGCTGGCGCCCAAGGCCGAGCGGCCAGACGACCGCATTATCCGCAATCTGGAAAAGCTCACCGCTGCCGCGTTTGGCCAGCGCCGCAAGATGCTGCGTGCGTCCTTGAAACAGCTTGGCGGCGAGGCTCTGCTGGAAAAGGTCGGGATCGAACCGACCGCCCGGGCCGAGGTGGTGTCGCCTGTGGATTTCCTACGGTTGGCGGAAGTGTTGTGACCCTATACCTTCCGGGCAAGCCAGGGAGGTATAAGGTTATAGGGGCGCGGACCTCGGTCAGATCTTCTCCGCCATCAGTTCATCAACGAACGGCGAAATCCACAGCCCGCGCGAGCGGCGTGAAATTTCCGCATGATAGATGTGCACCAGTTCCGCGTACGACCGGTCGAAGTCGTCGTTCAGGATGACATAGTCGTATTCCGCCCAGTGCGAAATCTCGCTCTTGGCGCGCTGGATGCGGCGAGCAATCACATCTTCATCATCCTGCGCACGGGCGTTCAGCCGGCGGTTCAGTTCGGCGATCGACGGCGGCAGAATAAACACCCGCACCACGTCGGAAGGGGCGCGCGCGGAAATCCGTTGCGCACCCTGCCAGTCGATGTCGAACAACACATTATGCCCCTGGCTCAGCGCCTTTTCGACCGGATCGCGCGGCGAGCCGTAACGTGCATCGTGGACCGAGGCGTATTCCAGCAGGGCCTGGTCCTTGATCAGCTTGTCCATCTCGTCGTCGCCGATGAAGTGGTATTCGCGGCCGTCGCGCTCTCCGGGGCGCGGCCCGCGCGTCGTCACCGAAATCGACAGTTCGAGGTCGGAATGGTCGGCGACCAGGCGGCGGCACAGCGATGTCTTGCCCGCACCCGACGGGGCAGCCACGATCATCATCAGACCACGGCGAATCCGCTCGAAACTCATATGGGGGTTAGGCGACATCTCTTACGCCACTCGGCCGGTCAGACCGGATTACCGCAAATTTCTGAACAGACTATTCCACGTTTTGGACCTGTTCGCGGAACTGGTCGATCACCGCCTTCAGTTCCAGGCCGGTCTGGGTCAGTTCGATAAAGGCCGCCTTCGAGCACAGGGTATTGGCCTCGCGCATGAACTCCTGCGACAGGAAATCAAGTTTGCGGCCCGGCGCCGTCTCTGCGTCGATCAGCGCATGCGCCTGGTCGAGGTGCGACGACAGGCGGTCCAGTTCCTCACGGACGTCGGCTTTTGCCGCAAGCAATGCCGCCTCCTGGAGAATGCGCTCTTCAAGCCCCTCCTTCGCGCTATCCGGCAGGAGTTCATCCAGTCGGCGGGTGAAACGCTCGCGGATAACTTCAGTCTGCTGATCGGCTACAGCCTTGGCGCGCTCGACCGCGGCGCCAATGGTCACCAAGTGGCCCTTGAGCACGGCCCCAATGGCGCGCCCCTCGCTATCACGCGCCGCCTTCAACCTGTCGAAAGCGTCGGCCAGTACCGCCGAGAGCTGCGCCTCGCCGTCTTCGGTCAGGCCTGTGCGTTCCTCGCTGGCCGCTTCGATGACACCGCGCAGGGACAAAAGGCCGTCCGATGTCGGCATGACTGCCTTGCCGTCAGCCAGTAACCTGTCGCTGGCGGCGACCTAGACCGCCAGAATGTCTTCGTTGATGCTGACGCCGACGTTCGCGCCCGGTGCCGACACCGACAGCGTCAGGTTCATCTGGCCGCGCTGAAAGCGTGCCTTCGACAAATCACGGCCCAGTCGCTCGGTCGCCTCGTAACCCGGCGGAAAGCGATATTTGATATCGAGGTTACGGCCGTTGACGCTGCGGACCTCAACCGTCCAGCTGACATCTCCGGACCCGCCTTCGGCGCGGGCAAAACCCGTCATGCTGGACAGAGCCATGATTCAGTTCTTGCCTTTCACAGCGGCCGGCACCGGCTGGCCGGCATTGGGCGCAACCGCAGATGCGTTCATCGCAGCGTCATAGGCCGGCGTCGTGTACTGGCTGACCTCGGCCTCGACCTTACGCCACTTGGCGACATTGGCCAGGTGCTCTTCGTAGGTCGCGGCGAACACATGGCCCCCCGTGCCATCAGCAACAAAGAATACATCTTCGGTCTTGGCGGGATTCAAAACAGCCCGGATGGCGGCACGGCCCGGATTGCCTATCGGCGTGACCGGCAGGCCGTCGATGGCGTACGTATTCCACGGCGTCTTCTTGTCGAGTTCCGAGCGCAGCAGTCCACGCCCCAGCGGCTCGCCATTGCTGATGCCGTAGATGACCGTCGGATCGGATTCCAGCCGCATGCCCTTGCGCAGGCGGTTGACGAAAACGGCGGCGACACGCGGCCGTTCCGAAGCGATTCCGGTCTCTTTTTCGACGACAGAGGCCAGGATCAACGCCTCTTCCTTGGTCTTGACCGGCAGGTTCGGCTGACGCCTGGCCCACTCTTCGTCCAAAGCCTTGCGACCCGCGTCCAGCATGCGGTCGAGAACCGCCTGACGGCTTTCACCGCGCTGGTAGTCATAGGTTTCCGGCAGAATGGACCCTTCGGGCGGCACGTCGATATCACCGGTCAGGTCCGTTACCGCCTTCAGGATGCGCACCGTCTGGCGCGACGTCCGGCCTTCCGGAATGGTGACGAAGCTGCGAATGACACGGCCGTCTTCAATCTGGTGCAGAACCGTCATCATCGATGCCCGCGCCGGGAACTGATAGGTTCCGGCCTTGAAGCGATTGGCCTTGCCGCCCAGCCGCGCTGCAACGCGAAAGGCCAGTGCCGAACGGATGATTTTCTTGTCTTGCAGCTGGCGCGCCATCGCCGCCACGCTGGTGCCGGGCGCGAAGCTGATCTCGGTCTGGGTTGATGGTCCGGGGCCAAAGGCGGTCGACCATGTAAACAACAGGGCAGCAAGAACCAGGAGAAGGATGCCAATGCCCAGTCCCGCCAGCGGGCCCTTAAGCCCCTTGCGTCTAACAGGCGGTTCGGCACCCGGCTCCATTCGAATCATGGCTCGACCTGGCCGAGGATCAGCGCCGCATTGGTGCCGCCAAAGCCGAACGAGTTCGACATGACTTTCTTGACGGTCATCTTCTTGGCCTTGTGCGGGACAAGATCGATCGGCGTTTCAACGTCCGGGTTATCCAGGTTGAGCGTCGGCGGGACGATCTGGTCACGGATCGCCAGGGCACAGAAGATGGCTTCGACGGCGCCGGCACCGCCCAGCAGGTGGCCGATGGCCGACTTGGTCGACGACACGGTGCCCGTCGTGGCGCGTTCGCCCAGGAACTTCTCGATCGCCTTCAGTTCGATCCCGTCAGCCATGGTCGAGGTGCCGTGGGCGTTGACGTAGTCGATTTCGGTGGGATCGATACCGGCGTCCTTGGCAGCGGCGACCATGGCGCGGTAGCCGCCGTCACCGTCTTCCGAAGGCGCGGTGATGTGGTAGGCGTCGCCCGACAGGGCGTAGCCCAGAACTTCGGCGTAGATTTTCGCACCCCGGGCCTTGGCGTGCTCGTATTCTTCCAGCACGACGACGCCGGCGCCCTCGCCCATCACAAAACCGTCGCGGTCCTTGTCGTAGGGGCGCGAGGCCTTGGTGGGCTCATCGTTGAAGGCTGTGCACAGGGCGCGGCAGGCGATGAAGCCGGCAATACCGATCGGCACGATGGCCGATTCCGCGCCGCCGGCGACCATGACGTCGGCGTCGCCGTGGGCGATCAGCCGCGCCGCGTCGCCGATCGCATGGGCGCCGGTCGCGCAGGCCGTGACGACCGAGTGATTCGGTCCCTTAAGGCCATGGCGGATCGATACCTGGCCCGAAGCCAGGTTGATCAGGGATGACGGAATGAAGAAGGGCGAAATACGCTTGGGGCCCTTGTCGCGAAGTTCCAGGGCGGTGTCGGCGATGATGCCGAGGCCACCGATGCCCGAACCGATCATGACGCCGGTGCGGACCTTGTCCTCTTCGCTTTCAGGGTGCCAGTCGGCGTCGTTGAGCGCCTCGTCGGCGGCAGCTATGCCATAGAGGATAAAGTCGTCGACCTTGCGGCGTTCCTTGTTGGACAGGACTTTGGAGGGATCAAACGCGCCTTCGATATCGGGTCCGCCACCGCCGCGGCCGTCGACCGTCGGGACTTCACAGGCAACCTGACAGGCGTAATCCGTCGTGTCGAAGGCGGTGATCCTGCCTGCACCGGACTCGCCGTTGAGAAGGCGCTTCCACGTAATATCCACGCCCGCGCCAAGCGGCGAAATCAGACCCAGACCAGTAATAACAACGCGACGAACCATGTAGTCTCCACCCTGACGGCGTGCGGCACCAAGCGCGGCCCGCCGTCCCTGCCCCCGGCCATTGCGCGCATTTCCCGGCGCGGCACTTCATTTAACCATAGTTGGCTGCATTTTCAGCCCCGGGCAAATCCTTTTCGTCAGGAATTGGCCGCCCTTGCCGAAAATACGCGCCAGAAACGAAAGAAGCGCGGCCAAACCCCGAATATGAGGGCCTGAGAACCGCGCTCCGTGAAAAGCCGTTTCCCGGCCTTAAGCCGCCAGCTTTTCCTGAATGTAGTTGACGGCGTCGCCGACGGTCAGGATATGTTCGGCCGAATCGTCGGGGATTTCGATATCGAATTCCTCTTCGAAAGCCATGACCAGCTCGACGATGTCGAGGCTGTCGGCTTCCAGATCGTCGATGAAGCTCGCCTTTTCCGTGACCTTGTCCGGATCTGCATCCAGGTGGTCGATCACAATCTTGCGAACACGTTCAAGAACTTCAGACATTTAACGTCCCTTCAGAGGTTTAGACATTCGGATACCTCGTGAGCGTTCGCCTGCGGGGCCATCAGAATCCGGGTTTGACTTTTATTCACACAATCAGCGCGATTCAAGCGATTTCGCGCCTTCTTTAACCAACAGTCCGTTGTACCGCAAGATATAGCGCGTTTATCTGTACGGACCGGTACGGTCAGGCAGGTCAGATCATGGCCATGCCGCCGTTGACGTGCAGGGTCTGGCCCGTAACGTAACCGGCTTCCGCGCTTGCCAGATAAACGGCGGCGGCGGCGATATCCGCACCCTTGCCGAGATCACCGGCCGGGATCTTGGCCAGGATGGTTGCGCGCTGGGCCTCGTTCAGCTCGTCGGTCATCGGCGAGGCGATGAAGCCGGGCGCGATGCAGTTGACCGTGATGCCGCGTGAGCCGACCTCTTGCGCGAGCGCCTTCGAGAAACCGATCATGCCGGCCTTCGAGGCGGCATAGTTGGTCTGGCCGGGATTGCCGGTGACACCGACGATCGAGGTGATGCCGATGATGCGGCCGTGACGGCGCTTCATCATGCCCTTGGTGGCGGCGCGGGCCAGGCGGAAATAGGCCTCCAGGTTGACCTTGATGACCGTATCCCAGTCCTCGTCCTTCATGCGCAGGATCAGGCCGTCGCGGGTGATGCCGGCATTGGCGATCAGGATGTCGAGACCCGCACCGGCGACTTCCTCGGCCTTGGCGACCAGTCCGTCGACCGAAGCGGCGTCCGACAGGTTGGCGGCGGCGACAAAGGCGTTATCGCCCAGTTCGTTGGCCAGGTCGGTCAGCACGTTTTCGCGGGTGCCGGACAGGACAACCTTTGCGCCTTGCTTATGCAGCGCGCGGGCGATTTCAGCTCCGAGGCCACCCGTGGCGCCGGTGACAAGGGCGGTCTTGCCGGTCAGTTCAAACATGTGATCTCCCGCATTGGCGTGTTTTCAGTGGTCGCGCCCTTACGCCATGAAGCGTGAAGGATCAAGCAGGTAATCTTCCGTTTCCACGCTTCAGCGCAATCGCTACCTTCCTTCGCCCTCCCCATAAATGGGGAGGGCGAAGTGGTCGCGACTCAAGTTATTCAAAAGCGCGCAGAATTATGGATGCCGCATCCGCTTCCGTTTGTTGGATAATTCCGTCCGCGTCAATCACCCGGCGGAGGCTACGCTGCAAGGCTCTACGGCGCTCTTCATTTATAGCCTTCAGTCTCTTAGCTGCAGCCCGAAAGGCTCTTTCGTCCGGTACTATTGAAGCTACGCGCATACGGATGAAAAGCTCGTCCAGTGGCTCATCGGAGCTGTAGCAGACGTGCTTGACGACTTCGTCTTTTTCCTCCGGACGGAACAGGCCATCACAGTTTCCAACGAATGCGAGAACGGCCAGTTCATCGCTGCACAATCTCAACGCTCTGGCTTCCGCCGTTTCAGGCCTCAGCGCGCCGCATTCGGTAAAAAACCTACGGGCGTCCTCAAAAACTTCTCCGGTTGATACGTCGCTGATCTCTACAATTCTTGACAGGAGGAAGGAGCGGTAGGCCGCGCGATGATAGCACCAGCCAGACACCCGGATGTCGCGGTCGATATCGCTAAGCTTCAAAAGCCGAATAATGCGGTCGGACATAACGCCGCTTGAAGACAGATACGTCATACGAAACACCATTGGTGCAAAGTACTCATCGTCTGTTTCGTCTTCGAGCTCCTCTTCATCATGGACCGGAAAAGCGATTCCGTCCGACAGAATCGCCTTCACGTGCTCATCACTTACCGATTGGCGACGAAAAAGGATTTCATCTAAGTCACTCATGCAAGCCTCCCCTTTTGCCCAGATTAACTCTGGGTTGAAAGCTTGCAAGAATAAATTGACTTAGCCTTTCAAGCTCTGCGCGAAAGCCTCGAAATCGGCGGCGCCGTTAAGCGCGATAGCGGTGGCTTCCGGAGCAATGCGCTTGATCATACCCGTCAGAACCTTGCCGGCGCCGAGTTCGGCGATTGTCGTCGCGCCGCCTTCCCCAGCCAGCCACTGCACGCTTTCGCGCCAGCGGACGCGACCGGTGACCTGTTGCACGAGCAGATCGGCGATTTCGGACTTGCCGGAAATCGGGCGCGCCGTGACATTGGCAACGAGCGTCGAGACGGGTTCGTTGATCGTCGCCTTCGCAAGCGCCGCACGCATCTCTTCCGCCGCCGGAACCATCAGCGGCGAGTGGAAGGGCGCGTATACGTTGAGCATCATACCCTTGGCGCCCAGGTCCTTCGCTTTTTCGTTTGCCAGTTCGACAGCCGGT
>CBIHPL010000110.1:0-9136 GCA_966212005.1 uncultured Asticcacaulis sp. | reverse complement strand
AGTGATTTTCGATCGCGGCCGCGCTGTTGGAAACGCCTTCATTTCCGGCGCAGTTTGCAGGTGACCATAATCGAAATCGAACGGCTCGTAATAGTCATCGATTTCCGGCAAGTCCGGATTGGCGAATATCTTGGAAAGTATCCGCCACTTGGCGCCCATGCGCGGCTCGATCTTGCCGTCGGCTTTGCGGACCCAGCCGCCATTCCAGCGCTTCTGGTTCTCCCAGTCCTTCGGATAGCCGATGCCCGGCTTGGTTTCGACGTTGTTGAACCAGGCGTATTCAACTCCTTCGCGGTTGGTCCACACGTTCTTGCAGGTAACCGAACAGGTGTGGCAGCCGATGCACTTGTCCAGGTTCAGCACCATTCCGATCTGAGCGCGGATTTTCATTGACCTTGCTCCTTCTTCGACAGGCGCTTCTCAAGCCAGTCCACCTTCTTCATCTTGCGCACAACGACACACTCATCGCGGTTCGCCCCGACCGTTCCATAATAGTTGAAGCCGTAGGCAAGCTGGGCATAGCCGCCGATCATGTGGGTGGGCTTGGGAACCACACGGGTACAGGAATTGTGGATACCGCCGCGTTGGCCGGTAATCTCCGAACCGGGCGTGTTGATGATTTTTTCCTGGGCGTGGTACATGAAGACCGTACCTTCCCGCATCCGCTGGGAGACGACAGCCCGGGCCGTGAGTGCTCCGTTTGCGTTGAAGACCTCGACCCAGTCGTTGTCCTCGATGCCGGCCTTGCGGGCGTCGGCCTCGGAAAGCCAGACAACCGGACCGCCCCGGTTCAGCGTCAGCATCAGCAGATTGTCGGAATAGGTCGAGTGAATGCCCCATTTCTGGTGCGGCGTAATGAAATTGAGGACAATTTCCTTCTCACCGTTGCTCTTCTCGCCCTGTACCCAGGTCGTCTTCATATCGACTGGCGGCTTGTAGACGCATAAGCTTTCGCCGAAAGCCCGCATCCACAAATGATCCTGATAGAGCTGTTGCCTGCCTGTGAGCGTCCGCCACGGGATCAGTTCGTGAACGTTGGTATAGCCGGCATTGTAGCAGACGTGCTCGCTCTCGATGCCGGACCAGGTCGGTGATGAAATAATCTTGCGCGGTTGCGCGACGATGTCGCGGAAGCGGATTTTTTCGTCTTCCTTGGGCAAGGCCAGATGGTCGTGTTTACGGCCGGTCTGCTTTTCGAGTGCCCGCCACGACTTGACCGCAACCTCCCCATTCGTTTCGGGCGCCAGCATGAGAATGGCTTCGGCAGCGTCAATATCGCTTTCGATCCGCGCCAGGCCGAAACTCACGCCCTCATCGGCGACGCGGCCATTGAGGTCTTTCAGCGCATGGACCTCATGCTCGGTGTTCCAGCCGATACCCTTGCCGCCGTTGCCAGTCTTTTCGAGCAGCGGCCCCAGGGAGGTGAAACGCTTATACAGGTTGGGGTAATCGCGTTCGACGACCGTAACTTGCGACATGGTTTTACCCGGAATGGGTTCGCATTCCCCGAGATACCAGTCCTTAACATCGAACGGCTGGGCCAGTTCGCCAGCGCTGTCGTGCTGGATCGGGGTCAGGACCACGTCTTGTTCGACACCCAGTACTTCGGGCGCAACACTGGAGAAGGTCTTGGCGATGCCCTTGAAGATCGCCCAGTCGGAACGCGCCTCCCAGGCCGGATCGACGGCTGCGGTCAGCGGGTGGATGAAGGGGTGCATGTCCGAGGTGTTCAGATCGTGCTTTTCGTACCAGGTGGCCGTCGGCAGGACGATGTCCGAGTAGACGGCCGTGGTCGACATGCGGAAGTCTAGCGTCACCAACAGGTCAAGCTTGCCTTCCGGAGCAGTGTCATGCCAGACGACATCCTTCGGCTTCTGCTTGCCGGCTTGCCCCAGATCCTTGCCCTGGACACCGTGGGTAGCGCCGAGGAGATGCTTGAGGAAATATTCGTGCCCCTTGCCGGACGAGCCCAGCAGGTTGGAGCGCCAGACGAACATGTTGCGGGGCCAGTTGACCGGTTTATCCGGGTCCATGCACGACAGCTTGAGCGACCGGTCCTTGAGGGACTGCGCGACATAGGTCCTGGGATCGACCCCCGCCTGTTCCGCCTTGCGGGTAATGTCCAGAGAATTGGTTTCCAGAGCCGGTGCCGACGGCAGCCAGCCCATCCGTTCCGCCCTGACGTTGTAGTCAATCAGGGACAGATTCCAATTACCGTCAGGAGCCGTCGGCGACAGGAGTTCGCCGGCCGAGACCGTCTCGTATCGCCATTGATCGGTATGGGCGTAGAAGTAGGAGGTGCCGTTCTGCTGACGCGGCGGCTTGGCCCAGTCGGTAGCAAACGCGATCGGCGCCCAGCCGGTTTGCGGCCGCAGCTTTTCCTGACCGACATAGTGCGACCAGCCGCCTCCCGATTGCCCGACGCAGCCGCACATGACCAGCATGTTGATGACCGCGCGGTAATTCATATCCATATGGAACCAGTGGTTCATGGCCGCGCCGATGATGACCATCGACTTGCCATTGGTCTTCTCGGCATTGGTTGCGAACCCGCGCGCCACGGCGATGATCTGGTCGCGAGGTACTGTCGTGATGGCTTCGGCCCATGCCGGGGAATAAGGCTCGGGATCGTCGAAATTCTTTGGCATGAAGTCGCCTCCGAAACCTTGATCGACGCCGTAGTTGGCGAGAAACAGGTCATAGACGGTAGCGACCAGGGCCTCGCCTTCTTTCAGTTGCAGATGCTTGACGGGCACGTTGCGAACCAGAACATCCGGGTGGTCCGTTGAAGCAAAGCCATTGCTGGCCGAGTTGGCGAAGTATGGGAAGCCGACGCCGGCGACGCTGTCATGAATATCCTTCAGGCTCAGGCGCAGCCTGGTTTCTGCTCCATCCGAGCCCTTCTCCTCGAGATTCCATTTGCCATCCTCGCCCCAGCGGAAGCCGATCGAGCCCTGCGGCACGACGATTTTGTCCGTTGCTTCGTCTATGGCGACCGTCTTCCATTCAGGATTGTTGGCCTCGTTCATGTCGCCAAGGAAATCCGCGGCGCGCAGCAGGCGTTCCGGGATCAGATAGCCGTCCTTCCTAACCAGACGAACGAGCATCGGCATGTCGGAGTACTTGCGCAGATAGTCGCGGAAATACGGCACCTGGCGATCCTGGTGGAACTCCTTCAGGATCACATGGCCGAACGCCATGCCGAGCGCCGCATCGGTCCCCTGCTTGACGGCCAGCCAGATGTCGCCGAACTTCGAAGCTTCCGAATAGTCCGGGCAGATGACCGCCGACTTGACGCCCTTGTAGCGGGCTTCCGTGTAGAAGTGGGCGTCCGGCGTGCGCGTCTGGGGCACGTTCGAACCCCACAGGAGCAGGAAGCCGGAATTGTACCAGTCGGCCGACTCCGGCACGTCGGTTTGTTCGCCCCAGGTCTGCGGCGAGGACGGCGGCAGATCGCAGTACCAGTCATAGAACGAGCCGCAGACACCGCCAAGCAGCTGCAGATAGCGAGCACCGGCCGCATACGACACCATCGACATGGCAGGGATCGGGGAGAACCCGAAGACGCGGTCGGGGCCGTACTGCTTGACCGTATGGGCGTTGGCCGCCGCACTGAGTTCATTCACTTCATCCCCGGTCGCCCGAACGAAGCCGCCGGCGCCGCGCATCTTCACCTAGGACTCACGCGTCTTCGGGTCCGACTGGATTGACGTCCAGGCCGCTACTGGCGGCAACTTGGCGCGCGCCGCCCGCCAGGCTTTCAGCAGTCGGGAACGGATCAGCGGATACTTCACCCGGTTGGCCGAGTAGAGGTACCAGCTGTAACTGGCGCCGCGGGCACAGCCGCGCGGCTCGTGGTTGGGCAGGTCCGGTCGGGTGCGGGGGTAGTCGGTCTGCTGGGTTTCCCACGTTACGATCCCGCCCTTGACGTAGATCTTCCAGGAACACGAGCCGGTGCAGTTCACGCCATGGGTCGAGCGGACGATCTTGTCGTGCCGCCAGCGGTCGCGATAGGCGTCCTCCCATGTGCGGTCATCGTCGTTGAGGACCCCGTGGCCCGTTGAGAACAGTTCGGTCTTGCGCTTGAAGAAGGCGAGACGGTCGAGCGTATGTGACATGGTTATTCCGCCGGGGACAGGTTGGGGGTCTTGCTGGCGTTCAGCAGTGAGGTCTTGCGGGCGTAAATGGCCCAGTTGATCAGCGCGCAGCTGACGTAAAAGGCGAGGAAGCAGAACAGCGCTGGAACGGGGCTGCCGGAGGCCTTCAGAGACTGGCCAAAAGCCATCGGAATGAAGACGCCGCCATAGGCGCCGAAGGCCGAGGTAAACCCGATGATCGCCGCGGCTTCCATTTCCGAGGCTTTAAGACGCTGGGCGGTATCCGCCTGCGGCATCAGGCGCGGCATGTCGGCGCGGACGATTGCCGGGATCATCTGGAAGGTCGAAGCGTTGCCGACGCCGGTCCAGAAGAACAGCCACATGAAGGCGGAAAAGAAGACTGGGAAAGAGGCCGGACCGCCGGCGGCACCGACACCGTAGAGCACGGCCCCCACGCCCATGATAAGGGCGTAGAAGGTAATCTGCGTGACGTTCTCCCCGCCCCATTTGTCCGATACCCAGCCGGTAAGCGCGCGCGAGGCGGCGCCGACAAGCGGTCCCAGGAAGGCAAGCTGAAGCGCATTGACGTCCGGGAACAGCGTCTTCATCAGCAGCGGAAAGGCGGCCGCAAAGCCAATAAACGAGCCAAAGGTGCCGAGATAGAGCCAGCACATGATCCAGTTGTGGCGGCGTTTGAAGACGACCGACTGCGCCTTGAACGAAGCCTTTGCGCTGGCGATGTCGTTCATGCCGAACCAGGCCGCGATTGCCGCGCCGAAGATGAACGGCACCCAGATGAAGCCGGCGTTCTGCAGATACAGCTGGCTTTCGACGCCCTTGTCATGGACGGTCTGGCCCGCGCCGAAGACAGGCGCAAACAAGCCACTGACAACGATGACCGGCACGACGAACTGCATCAGGCTGACGCCGAGGTTGCCGAACCCGGCGTTGATGGCGAGCGCGTTGCCCTTTTCTTTCTTGGGGAAAAAGAAGGCGATGTTGCTCATCGATGAGGCGAAATTGCCGCCGCCGAAGCCGCACAGCAGAGCCAGAACGACGAAGACGATATAGGGCGTGGCCGGGTTCTGCACCGCAACGCCAATGCCAATCGCGGGAACCGCCAGCGAAAGCGTTGTCAGCACCGTCCATAGCCGGCCGCCGAAGATTGGCACGACGAAGCTGTAGAAAATACGGAGGGTTGCCCCGGAAAGTGCCGGCAAGGCAGTGAGCCAGAACAGCTGGTCTGTCGTGAATTCGAAACCGATCAGCTTCAGTTTGGCGACGACCATCGACCACACCATCCACACGGCAAACGCCAGGGTCAGGTTCGGCACGGAAAGCCACAGATTGCGCGTTGCGATGCCACGGCCGGTTTTCGACCAGAACCCGGAATCTTCCGGGCTCCATTCTTTAAGCACATGATTGGCCATATCAGCGTTTCCTTATTTGGCGGAAGGAGCCTGGCCCATTCCGGCCAGTTCGGGCAGTTCGGGAAGGTTCGCCATGCCCGGGAAGCGGGCCTGTTCCATTCTGCGGATGGCGAAGTGCATCCAGAGAAGCGCGACGCCGACCAGGATGAAGAGCAGCATGAAGCAGCTGGTCCAGACGCCGGTGATATCGTTCAGGAAGCCGAAGGCGATCGGCAGGATGAAGCCGCCCAGCCCCCCGATCATGCCGACGAGGCCGCCAATGGCGCCGATACGGTCGGGATAGTACACCGGTATGTGCTTGTAGACGGCCGCCTTGCCCAGGCTCATGAAGAAACCAAGCACGAATACGATGATCGTGAAGGGAACGAGGCCCGTCGCCAGGCGGAAGCTGATTTGACCATGGACGCCGTCGACCATGTAGCTGGTCGCCGGATAGGCAAGCAGGAAGCAGCAAATGAGGCTGACGCCGAAAGTCAGGTACATGACCTTGCGTGCGCCGATCTTGTCCGACAGCCAGCCACCGGCGGCGCGAAACAGTGAAGCGGGGATCGAATAGGCTGCCGCGAACAGACCTGCGGTCTTCAGGTCGAGCCCATAGACGCCGACGAGATAGTGCGGCAGCCAAAGGGCCAGGGCGACGAAGCCGCCGAACACGAAGAAGTAGTAGAGTGCGAAGCGCCAGACCTGCTGGTTTTTCAGCGGTTCAAGCTGGGCCAGCATCGGAACCGGCTTGGCCTTGACCTTACGACGGGCCACCAGGTCGGGATCGTCGCGCGTGATCAAGAAGGAAATCAGGCCGATGACAGCAAGGCCCGCAGCCCAGCTCTGCGCCACGCCGGTCCAGCCATAGACGGCCATGACAATGGGGGCGACGATCTTGGTAAAGGCGGAGCCGATATTGCCGGCTCCGAAGATACCGAGGACAGTGCCTTGTTTTTCCTTCGGGTAAAACCGGGATACGTAAGGGACGCCGACGGCGAACCCGCCTCCGGCAATGCCGACACCCAAAGCGGCCAGAAGGAATTGCGGATAGGTCTCGGCGAAAGACAATAAAAACGTCGCCACAGCCGCCGCCAGCATTACGATCAGGTTGACGACGCGCCCGCCGAACTGGTCTGTCCACACGCCCAGAAAAACGCGGGACAGCGCGCCCGTCAGGATAGGCGTTCCGGCCAGCAGGCCAAATTGCGCCTCGGTCAGACTGAGATCCGCCTTGATCTTGACGCCGATGATGGCGAAAATTGTCCAGACCGCGAAGCAGGCGGTAAAGGACACTGTACTTGCCCAGAGCGCCATGGAGGCGCCGGGAGCGTTGGTTTTTGAAGCTTTAGGCATGTCAAACCCGCGATTGGACGCCCTTCAGGACGCCTTAATCGATTACTTCAAGGAACCATCACCGCACTTGACATTGATCAATCGAGACAAACACTGTCATCATTCATCACCCCATTCTACGTAAAAAATGAAGTCGAAATCATTTCAATGACGCCAAATTGGAAAATATTCTCTACACGATTGACACTTATCAAGACTATAGACTTAAACTATGCTTACGAGAAACTACCTACGTATAAATACGTACGCATATTCACTTGATTGACAATTATCAAGCTTGGCAGCAATTTTACGCGGCGACAGCACCAGTTGAGAGGTCCGAATATGAGAGCCGCCGATCTTGAGCGTATCCGCACATTGCAGTTGTTCTCCGGAATGACGGAAGCCCGCTTCACGGAATTGACCTCCGGGGCGTATCTGCAAACTTTTCCCGGCGGCACCACGCTCATGTACGAAGGCGATCCGGTCGACTTCCTTTACATATTGATGGAGGGAACGGTCGAGCTGCAGGGTACCTGGAATGACAAGGAAACCACGCTCGCGATCCTTCGGCCGATCTCGACATTCATCCTTGCTGCTGTCGTCCTGGACGCGAACGCGCTGATGTCGGCGCGGACACTTGAAAAATCCCAGATACTGATGATACCCGCCGAAGCATTCCGGCGGACAATGAACGAGGATGCCGTCTTTGCGGTGGCGGTGGCGCGGGAGGTTTCCGGCTGTTATCGCGGACTCGTGCGCTCCATCAAGAATCAGAAGCTGCGTAATGGCGCAGAGCGCCTCGCGAACTATCTGCTCACTCAGCAGGTCAGGCAGGGAGGAGCGGCCGTCATAACGCTGCCGCACGAAAAAAGGACGCTGGCCTCGCTTCTGGGCATGACGGCGGAAAACCTCTCACGTGCATTTGCGTCGCTTGCGGACTATGGGGTGGAGGTCAACGGCCCTGAGGTGAGCATCACGCGGCCCGTGCCATTGAAACGTCTGGCCAAGCCCAACCCGCTGCTTGACAATCACGCGCCTCCCGGCACCGGCTTGACGGGAAAGGCTGCAAAAGAAATGTGGCCGCCCGCAAACTACCTGTCCGGAGCCGCCTGATCGCGCCTTCGGTGCGGATGCTGCGGTCTCCTGGCCCCTCACAATACCCTGGCGCGACCTGGGTCAGGTGACATGACGCGATGCATGGCGATGCAGTCGCGCGACACCACCCTAGCCACTAGATCGGCATGATTTTAGCCGGAATCACCATTTCCGATCTAAATTTTGTTTTGTTGCGATATTTAAGGCGAAACGACGTTTGGCGTAGCGCCCTAAGCATCAGGGCTGCGCCGACGCGGCCCCATGAGTTTAGGACCATAAAGGATGCAAAAGCCGCCAAAAGCACCTGTCCAAAGAAGCGAGGAAACGACAAGACCTGCCAGATAGAGCTGGGGCGCGAAGCCTGCGAGCACGCGGACGGCGGCGGCAAGGTTGACCAGCAGGTAGAGAACTGTAGTGCCCCGGTCAGCGATGAGTGGCCGGCCAGTGTGACCGAGGCTCGCACGGGTCATGACCGCCAAGGTCATCACGCCGATTGCGCCCGCAGTGAGAGCGTGCAAGCCGCTCTGCTGCGGCACAGCTGGCCCGAACCCGGACGCGGCATGCAGGGTCGCCATGCCAAGGAGCAGCAATCCGACCGCTACCCAAGCGTAGCCCATGTGCAGAATCCAGACGAGCGGTTCTTTGCGGGTCGACAGTCCCCGCCAGCGCGCGAGACGTATAAGATTCAATCCGCCGGCCGCACAGAGAAGGTAACCAGCCGCGATGTCCAGGCTATCGCTTGCCCACACCACAAGCGAGGTCGCGGTCAGAGTCACGATGAACAGATCGAGTCTGTTGAATGCGACGGGAAGACTGGATGTTTTCTGCTTTTTTAGCCAGTTCGTCGTGAAACTTGGAATAATTCTACCGCCGATAAGACAGATGAGCGTGAGAATAATCGCAAGCGCGACGCGTATGGACAGCTGGCCCGCTCCCGCGTGATAGGCAATGTTGCACATGGCGAGCAAGGTGATCATCACGGCAACCGGCAGGTTGCGCCAGTTGCGGCCCGTTAGAATTTCACGCCACACAAGGGCCGCGAACACAACCAGGAAGGCGCAGTCCGCAGCCATCGCCGCAATCCCCGACCAGGCCGGAAGCGCCATAGCCAAACGTCCGAAGTTCCACAGGCTGAATAAGGCGAGCAGCGGCAGTCCGGTGACGAAGGCGAGATAGAAGCCGAAGGTCTGCGTCGCG
>CBIHPL010000109.1:0-9139 GCA_966212005.1 uncultured Asticcacaulis sp. | reverse complement strand
GACCAAAGGCGCAGAAATGGCCGTGCGTCCGGTCGCCCAGCGCCAGGATGGCGAAGGTCAGCTGACCGAGTTCCACACGCTTTTTCATCCAGATATGTTCGAAGCGCAAAGCCTCGTCAGGCGCATCGCCCTCGCCCGCCGTCGATACGACGCACAGGGCCTGCGACGCCTGTTGCAGCAGTTCCGGGGTTGTCGCCTTCAGAGACAGGACGACTGCCGGCTTCCCGCCCGCGACAAGACCGGCGGCGGTTCGCCGGGCCAACGATTCCGCCTGACCGGTCTGCGAAGCATACAGGACCAGAATGGCGGCGGCGTCCTGCATCGCCTCGGCTGCCGCCTCGACGCCTGCCTGCGGCCTCCTGCGCAGCGACAGCCAGCAGATAAGCAGGACGATAAGCGCCGTCACACCGGCCATCAGCCAGCGCAGCATATCCTGGGTTACAAATGCGCTCACATCCGTCACAACCAGGCCTCCAGCGCAGGGCTCACGACTTCCCGCATCGTTCCATTGTCCCTTACGCGCAGCAGGCAGGCGATCTTTTCCTGACCGGCAAACGCCATGGCGCGTGCCTCTCCCATGACGATCAGCGCGGTCGCCAGCGCGTCGGCCCGCCAGGCATCGCGGTCGATCACCGTGGCGCTGGCCACTTCCGGGCGCACCGGACAGGCTGTGCGCGCATCTATGGTGTGTGACAGACGCACGCCGTCATGTTCGAAGCCGCGGCGCAGGTCGCCCGATGTCGCCACGGCATGGCCACAGAGTGCGATTACCGTGCGCGGCATGTCGACGGCGCCGCCCGCACTTTCGACCTCGACCCACCACGGCAGGCCGTCCGGCTGGACACCGAAGCCTTTCAGTTCGCCGCCGACCTCGACCAGTCCGGCGGAAATACCCGGCTCCAGGCTCAGCATCTGGACCAGGCCATCGACGGCATAGCCTTTGGCGATGGCGCACAGGTCAAGACGCACCCCCTCCGGCCGCGTCATGCCATCGGCCTGCCACACCAGGTCGCGCCAATGGTATTTGCGGTCGCGGACCCGCCTTATCTCGGCTTCGGGAGGCAAGCCGTCCGGCACCACCCGTGCGCCGAAGCCCCACATCTCGACAGCCGACAACAGAGCAGGATCGAAGGCGCCATCGGTCAGTTCCGCCATATCGAGGGCGTGCCGCACCACCTGCATCATGACATGCGGAAGAGCCACGAAACCGCCGGCGGCCGCACTGTTAAACCGGCACAGGTCCGATTGGGGTTTATAGGGGCTCATCTGGCGGTCGATCAGGTCGAGCCAGGACTGAACCCGGTTAAGCAGGGTGTGTTCAAGTCCGCCCGCCAGCCGTTCCCGCGTCGTATAAACGGCGACGTGCCAGTCCGTCGCAAAGGCCTGCCCTGCCAGGACCAGCTTTACGGCGCCCGCATCCGGACGCGGCAAGGCCAGGAGGTCAGGAATGACCACGCGCGTGTCGCAGGCACCGGCAGGCTCGGTCATGCATGAATCCGTAGCGTCAGAACTCATTCGCCGGTTACAATCCAGACATTGAGAATGAATTGCATTTACGGACGCAAATCCATACTGTCAATTGCGTAATCATGCAGGCCCCCGAAGCCACTTCATAACCGTTCCGATTATAGAAACATGACGCAGCGCAATATGCCAGTGCGCGTCAAAAGGCTTGATCGATCGGCGCGGCCGTGTATCCCATTGCCCACACTTTCACTTAAGCTGTAACAATTCGCATGATCAGCCGTAAGGGCGCCCCCACCGAACTCGATGCCACGGACAACCGCCTGCTGTCGCACCTTCGCGAAGACGCCAGGCTGCCTGTGTCGCAACTGGCCACGCTTCTCGACATTCCACGCGCCCAGGTCTATGCCCGGCTGGAACGTCTGGAGGCGGTCGGCATAATCGAAGGCTATACGGTGCGGCTGGGCACGGCGTTTTCAAAGACGCGGATGCGGGCGCACGTCATGATCAAGACGCTGCCGCGCCAGGGCAAGGAGGCTGAATCCGGCCTGGCCGGCATGGCGGAAGTATCGGCCATATACGCCATCAGCGGCGAGTACGACATCATCGTCCTGGTCGAAGCCGCCGACAGCGTCGCCATGAACGACCTGCTGGACCGGATCGGCATGCTGGACGGCGTCGAACGCACCACGACCTCGGTTATCCTGGCAGCCAAGCTGGAACGCTGAGACGTCGCACCCGAAAAAAAACCGGCCCCGATGGAGCCGGCTTTCATCCTTGTCGCGCCAGGCCTTACTTGAAGAGGGCCAGGAGGCGGTCGCCGGTCTTCCGGCTCTGGCCACGGCCGAGCCGGATATCCGAGAAGTGAAAATCCGACAGGTGCGGACGGTCGATGCGGGACAGGCGGTCGCGCGCCAGCTCTTCCAGATGCGACAACTGTTCACGCGCCTTGCCTTCATAGTGATGCAGGCGGTCGCGCGCATGTTCCACCTGCTTGCGATAGCCATAGGCCGGTTTGGACAGATTGAACTTGCTCAGGCCGATCTTGTGCGCAAAGCGCTCCACGCGGCTTTCGGGGCGGCGCGACCGGGCATAAAGAATACCTGCGATGCCGGCGACGGCGACACCGCCTGCAATGGCGCCAACGATCTGCCATTGTTCACGGGTCAGAAGCGGCTTCTTGCCGACCTCCTGACCGACGTCGGCAGCCGGCTCATCATCCTTGAAGGCCAGGGTCCGCGGGCTTTCGTAGTCGAGACCCGAGATGGACCGTGTCGCCTCGTCAATGCCAGGATTGTCAGAAATCGCGTCCGGATTGATCGACGGGTCGGGGCCGGCGGTTTCCTGAGGTCCGCGTGGAAGAATCTTCTCTCTCGTGTCCATGTCTGGCTCTCCTGGCTGGGCGTCATAACGCATCCGCGAAGTCTAGCCCCGGGTTTATAAAAGATACGCCAGACAGTTTGTTCGGAGCCGTCAAATATTGATAAGGGTCAGCTGAATTTCATGCCGGCGACGACCAGAAGCGCGATCAGCAGGAGCAGCGAAATACCCTGCCAAAGCTTGACGGGATCGGCGTTCCACCACCGGCTGCGGCGCGTCGACGCCGGAGCCGTGGACAGCATGCCGTTCTCCAGCGCATACGCCATTTCGAAGCCGTCCTGGAACCGTTCGGCCGGGTCCGGAGCGATGGCGGTAAGGATGACGTTTTCCAGCCACGCCGGCAAATCCCGGCGTTTGGACCACAGTGCCTGAGGCCGCCCCAGAACCGGCTTGGAAAAGGCCGGCGCATCTGGATAGGGGAAATCGCCGCCCGAGAACATGCGGTAAAGACTGACCCCAAGAGCAAAGATGTCCGAGCGTTCGTCGCCCGGCAGGCCGTCATAGAGTTCAGGCGATTTATAGTTTGGCGTCCCCGGCGTATGATCGACCTCGCCCGCCGGATCGAGATGGATCAGGCGCGCCACGCCGAGATCGATCAGCTTGAGCCCCCCGTCGCTCAAAAGCATGACGTTCTCGGGCTTTATGTCGCGGTGCACAATGCCTGCCCGATGGAGTGCCGCCACGGCCTTGGCCAACCGTGTCGCAATGTCCAGCCCTGCCTCGACCGTGACCTTTTCCTTGCGCGACAGCCTGCTTTCAAGCGTTTCGCCCTCGTAGAAGGGCTGGGCGATGTAGAGCCGTGTCTGGCGGCCCGGCGGCAGGGTCAGTACTCCGCCCACCAGGGCATGCTGCACGCGGCTGGCCACCCATGCCTCACGGGCAAAGACCGAACGCGCGGACTGTTCCGAACCGATGGTATCGGGTTTCGGGAATTTCAGCAGGACGTCGCGCCCCTCTTTCAAATCCCGCGCCCGGAAAACCCGGCTGTAGTCGCCATCGGCCAGGCGATGCTCCAGCCGGAAGTCATCGACCACCGCGCCCGTTTCCGGCGCCTCCAGAAGCGGCAGGCGGGCAAAGGCGGCGTCCAGGTCTTCCAGCGTCGCCGACGGCAGCTCAAGCACATCGACCACCAAGGCAGTCGTATTGTCGTCGCCATTGTGCGCCAGGGCTTCGGACACCAGCTTGCGCGCGGTTTCCTCGGGCGAAGCGCGGGCGATCAGGATCGCCTCGATCTGGTCGGCGGACAGGGGACCGTGGACGCCATCGCTGGTCAGCAGCAGACGGTCATGTGCCTGGACATCGTCGATGCGATAGTCGATGCGCACCGCCTCCTCCATGCCGATGGCGCGGGTGATCAGGTTGGACTGTTCGGCGCCCTCGGGCTTGTGGTCGCGCGTCAGCTGGCTGAGCGCTCCGTCGCGCAGGCGGTAAAGCCGGGTATCGCCGACGTGGAAGCAATGCAGGCGGTGTCCCTTTATGACGATACCGGTAAAGACCGCCGCCATGCCGCGCAGGTTCTCGTCCTTCTGCCCCTGGACGTGGATCCAGTGATTGATGCTTTCCAGCGCCTTGGCGACTGTCTTGCGCGGCGGCAGGGCGTCCGACTGGCCGACATAGTCATCGATAAAGGCCCGCACCGACAATTCCGCCGCGACACGTCCCCCCTTGGTGCCGCCGACACCGTCCGCCACGGCGGCGACAAGACCGTGGTGACGCGGCGGCCCTTCGAGATAGGCCGCCGCGAAATCCTGGTTGTCGGGGCGCGGGCCGGCCTCGCTGGCAAAGCCGGTGGCGACCTTAAGGCGTTGTGTCGGGGCGGCCATCTAAACGTCCGCCTAAAAGTAAGCGCCGACGGTTTCGCTGTGCACCACAACGGGCGGCTCGAGGAAGAAAGGCCCTGCCAGGGCGCGCCACTTCTGGAAGTTTTCTGACCCCCGGAAATCGACTGTGTGGGCTTCGACCGTCTCCCACAGCACGCGCAGATTATAAGCGCCCGGGGTTTCGATGACGCGTTCCAGGCTCATGCCGTGGCAGCCCTTCGCCGTCCGGAAGTGTTCCTTCGCCGCCGTCACCGCCGCCTCGAATTCACCGGCACGGGCGGGATCTATGCGCAGGGCGGCGATTTCGGTGATCATTGCAGGCTCCAATTGGTTGCGGCGCCGGACGGGGCGCGGTATCTGCCTTTCTATTCGTTCGATCATCAGGGCTGCAAGCATGAAAACGGTCAAATGGGGTATCCTGTCCACAGCGCGTATCGGCGTAACCAAGGTCATACCCGGCATGCGCAAAAGCCCTTACGTCGAGGTGGCCGCCATCGCGTCACGTGACCTGGCCGCCGCCGAGGGCGTCGCCAACAGCATAGGCATCGACAAGGCCTATGGTTCTTATGAAGACCTGCTGGCCGACCCATCGATCGACGCCATCTACAATCCCTTGCCCAACCACCTGCACGTACCGATGACGCTTAAGGCCGCGCGCGCCGGGAAGCACGTGCTGTGCGAAAAGCCGATGAGTCTGAACGCCGCCGAAATCGACCAGCTGAAGGAGGTGGAGGGTAAGGTTCATCTTATGGAAGCCTTCATGGTGCGCCATTCGCTGCAGTGGAATGCGGCCCGCAAGCAGATCCGTGACGGCCATCTTGGCGGTGCACCGCAGATGATCCAGTCCTTCTTCAGCTACAACAATCAGGACCCGGCCAATATCCGCAACAAGGTCGAGTGGGGCGGCGGCGGACTGATGGATATAGGCTGTTATCCAATCGTTGCCGGGCGCTTCTTCTTCGAAGCCGAGCCGGAACGCGTCATCGCCATTTTCAGCCGTCATGCGGAGTGGGGCACGGATGTGGTCACGGGCGGCATGCTCGACTTCGGCGGCGGCCGGCACCTGACCTTCTCGGTATCGACGCAGCTGGCGCGCGCCCAGCAGCTGACCATCTGGGGCCCCGACGCGAAGCTGACCATTCCCGTGCCCTATAACGCCCAGCCGGACGAGCCCAATGTCTTCTTCATCGACAATGGCGAATCGCTGACCGGCGCCACGGCGAAGCATCACGTCATGGACCTGTCCGATCAGTATACGCGCATTACCGAAGACTTCTCCCGCGCCATCCTGGGGGAAATCCCCCTGCCTTACGACATGAACGACGCCCGCGCCAACATGCGCATCATCGACGCCCTGTTCCGCTCGGAAGCTTCCGGAAAATGGGAAGCGATCTGAGCAGACAAACGGTTCGATGATCACGCGCAGCACGCGAACCATCACGTTCGCTTGAGAATGCCACAAGATCGCCACAGATCATGCACGGCTTACCGCGTTTACTGTTTTTCCTACTGATTCTTTATCCGCCGCCGGACATTGTGCAATGCGAAGCGGCGCAGCGTTTGCGCCCTCTCTCCCTTAATTTCCCGCCGGTCCGGCAGGTGAGGACGATACTTTCCCTCCCGAGGTTCGCGCGGCCTTTTTTCAGAGGTCACAATGCTCGAAGCCACGACGTTCACATCCCAGGGTGAAGACTTCACGGTCGCCGACATCCCCCAGATCGCCAAGGCTCAGAGCACAGGTTCGATGCTTACCCGAACCGCCATCATCGGCAACTTCCCTCCACGCCAGTGCGGTCTGGCGACCTTCACACGCGACATGTATGCGTGCCTGCACAAGGCCCTGCCCGGCGCCCGCTGGGATGTCATCGCCATGAACGACCCGGGGAATAGCTACGACTACCCGCCTGAGGTCACGAAGCAGATCCCGCAGAACGAAGCGGAAGCCTATATCCGGCTGGCCGACGAACTGAATGCCTCAGGCACCCAGGTGCTTTTCGTCCAGCATGAGTTCGGCATCTTTGGCGGTCCGTCCGGCGCCTATCTGCTCGACTGCCTGGAGCGCCTGCACATGCCGGTCGTCACCACGCTGCACACCATTCTGGAAACGCCGAATGAGGAACAAAAGCGTGTCATGGACGGGCTGATCCGTGTCTCTTCGACGCTGGTGACCATGGCGCGCAAGGGCGCAGATATACTCAAGCGCGTCTATGGCGTACCGGAGTCGAAGATCGCCATCGTGCCGCACGGCGCACCGTCGCGGCCGTTGCAGGACACGGATGCCTTCAAGGCGCATCATGGCCTGACCGGGAAGAAGGTTCTGACGACATTCGGCCTTCTGTCGCCGAACAAGGGAATCGAAACGGTTATTTCCGCACTTCCGGAAGTGGTGCGCGGCACGCCGGACCTGGTGTATCTCGTCGTCGGCGCCACCCACCCGCACCTGATCCGTAACGAAGGCGAAAAGTACCGCGACGGCCTTAAAGCCATGGCGCGTGATCTGGGTGTCGAGACCCACATCCGCTTCATCAATACCTTTGTCAACGACAACGATCTGGTCGATATCCTTCAGGCGACGGACGTCTATGTGACGCCCTATCTTACGGAAACGCAGATCACCTCGGGCACCCTGTCCTACGCCATTGCGCTTGGCCGCCCCGTGGTTTCCACGCCCTACTGGCACGCCCAGGAAGCCCTGGCGAACGGCGTCGGCGTCCTGTGCCCCTTCCACGACAGCCAAAAATTCGCCAAGGCCATCTCCGAACTGATGGAATCCGACAGCAAGCGTGAGGCCATGTCGCGGAAAGCCTACATGTACGGCCTGTCCTCGCGCTGGTCGGCGGTTGCGCAGGCCTATATCGCGCGCGCCGTGGACGACGTGAAAAAGGGGCGCAAGCCGGCCGAGGCGATGGCCGGCTTTGCCGCCCAGCGCCCGGCCTGGGACGCCATCCTGCGCATGACCGACGACACGGGCATATATCAGCATGGCAAGTATCGCCTGCCGGATCGGACGCACGGTTACTGCACCGACGACAATTGCCGCGCGCTCGGCCTCGTGGCCCGCCAGTCCAATCTCGGCAAGCTCGACGACCGGCAGCTGCAATTGGCCTACGTCTACGCCGGCTTCGTCAACCACGCCTGGAATCCGGACACCGGCCGCTTCCGCAATTTCATGGGCTTCGACCGGCAATGGCTCGACGATGGCGGTTCGAACGACTGCTGCGCCCGCACCTTCGAAGCCCTGGTCGATGTCGCTCGTTCCGATCTGCCGGCCGACCTGCGCAACTGGGCCGTTGAGCTGGGCCAGAGGGTGTGGCCGCGCGCACTGACGTGGAATTCGATGCGGTCGCGGGCCGTCGTGCTCAAGACCCTGATCCGCGCCTTCGGCGTCATCGGCCAGCCGCAGGAACTCCAGGCCGCCATTCGCGATCTTGGCCGCACGCTGCATTGCTATTACAAGGAGGCGGCCAAGCCCGACCGCCTGTGGTTCGAGCCCACCCTGTCCTACGACAATGCGCGCCTGAGCGACGGCCTGATCCTCGCCGGCCAGTTCCTGTCCGACAGCCAGTTGCTGCGCGATGGCCTGGCGTCGCTGGGCTGGCTGATGGCGCAACAGACCATGCCCGTAAAGGGCTGTTTCCTGCCGGTTCCGACGTCCCGGTTCAAGGAGGATGGAGAGGTTCACCCGCTCTATGACCAGCAGCCGCTGGAAGTCATCGCCAGCATCGAAGCCTGCCTGACGGCATGGCGCGTGACCGGCGAGCCGGAATGGCGCGAGGAAGCCTTGCGCGCCTGGGCGTGGTTCGAAGGCAAGAACAGCCACAGCGTGGCGACCGTTACAGCCGACGGCGGCTGTTTTGACGGCCTGACCATCAACGGCTGCAACGAAAACCAGGGTGCGGAATCGATCCTGGCCTATCATCTCAGCTGGACAGCTTTGAAAACGGAGCTGAAGATGGGAATTACGAATGCTCCGAAGGAGGTTCAGGCCGGGATCAAGACCGGGACAAAACAGCTGGCGCATTCCGAAGCCTGAATGCCGCAGCCAGAGCATCAATGACAGGTTCAGGCATCACGGCTACAGTCGTGGTGCCTGGACTGCTTGGAGAGGGATAATACGTATGGACGGCGGTGCGAAGCTGACGAAATCAACCCATGTGGACATGCTGCAAAGCCCCCTGATGTTGAGGGCCAACCCCGAGAGGGTGGTCATCCTGCCCTTCGCGATTGCCAGCAGCGCGCGCGACAGCGCCAAGGGCGCCATGTCGCGTGTGACCCGGATATGCGAGTCGATCATCGCCATGTCGGCCGACGAGGTGCGGTCCGTCATGGAAGAGGTCAATCGCGACTTTACCGGACGTCACTGGCAGACACGCGGCATCTTCCTGGAACGCTTCAACCAGATCCAGGCGATCAACGGCGGCATGGAGGCCATAGATGAGGACGTGGCGGCGAACGTGATCGCGGCCTCGCTCTTC
>CBIHPL010000108.1:0-9179 GCA_966212005.1 uncultured Asticcacaulis sp. | reverse complement strand
TGATCAGCACAGGATCGGGTGGGACAAAGGTCTCAGGCGTGGTCATGGGCGTCTTTGTTCAAGCGTTCCAGAAAACGGATCGGCTCACTGCGGAACCGCCCGTCATGATAGACCGCATATCCCAGTTTCTCCGCCAGTTTCAACGACCGAACATTGCCGGGAGAAATGATGCAGACGGTGCGCGGAATGCCCAGTCCCCTGTCGGCATGACGTAACACGGCGGTCATGGCCTCGAACGCCAGTCCCCTGCCGTAAAACGCCGGATCCAGCCCCCAGCCGGTTTCCGGCGCGCCAAACGCCGGTTCGATATCCCGGCAATAGTCAAATATCCCGGCGGTGCCGATATATTGACCGGTCGTCTTCAATGTCAGCGCCCAGTTACCATAACCGAAAACCTGCCAGTGACCGACGTCGCGCAGCAGACGCAACCACACGATTTCGGGCGTATATGGTCCAAAGCCGACATCGGCAATAAACACCGGGTCCGACCACAGGCGGCACAAGGCCTCGAAATCCGTCGCCGCCGCGGGCCGCAAGGTCAGTCTTTCGGTCGTAAGGACAGTCATAAGGCTGCGGCTTCTTCCGCCATGGTCCGCTCCCACCTGAGCCACTTTTCGGTGATGGCTGCATTGAGGTCGATACCCTCGGCGCGCGCCATCAGCATCACCATGCAGATGACATCCGCCATTTCCATCGCAACGTCATGCCGGGCGCTGTCGGCATCGCGGCGCGACCGGCCGGTCATGGCCAGATAGGCCTGGGTCAGCTCACCCATCTCTTCCTGAACCTTGAGCAGGTGCCAGTCGCCGCCACGATCGATATCATAGACGCGTTCGTAGCGATCGGAGATGGCCTTCAGGCGATCGATAAAGGCTTCCAGCTCTGGAAGAGGCAGGGACATCGGGTTACCCGTTCATATTCTGTTCCCATTCTCTTAGAGCCGAATCCGTGGATGGATCAAGAGGTTCTTACCTTCCGGCGTTTCCACCGCTATAGAGGGCGTCATGACCTCCATCCTGTTCGTCTGCCTTGGCAATATCTGCCGCTCGCCCCTGGCCGAAGGCGTCCTCCAGCACAAGATCGACGAGAAGGGCCTGACGACGCGCTTTGTGCTCGACAGCGCCGGCTGCGGCGGCTGGCACGCCGGTGAGCCACCCGACCGGCGCTCGATTGCCGTCGCCGCCAGGCACGGCATAGCGATCGATACGCAGCAGGCGCGGAAGCTCACGGCGGAAGACTTCGACCGCTTCGACCTGATCCTCGGCATGGACCGCGACAATGTCGCCTATCTCACCAAGCAAAAGCCGCGCGGCACGAAGGCCCGGATCGCGCTTTATCTCGAAGACGCCCTGGGCGAAGCGAAGAACGTTCCGGATCCCTATTACGGCAGCGAGGCCGATTTCCAGAAGGTCTATGACCTGTGCGACCGCGCCAGTGACGCGCTGCTGGCGAAATTAGAGCGACATGGCGAAAAGTGTGAAGCGGTTTTCGCCTTAAATATCGCGACAAAACAAAAGCTTAGATCGGAATGATGCTTCCAACTAAATCATTCCGATCGAGTGTAAACATAAGGCAACGAGACCAGGAGTTTGAAATGAACGACGGCTTATCATCCACCGGCCGCGGCTTCGCCGACATGGCGGCGGCCTATATCGATCTGGCCAACGCCCAGGCCCGCGATACGGACTACGGCGCGGTCAATGTCGCTTTCCTTCATGCGGCCGCGCGCTATTCCGCCTTCGTCATTGCCGTCAATAGTGCCAGCAGAGAGGATATGGAGGCGGTCCGCAATATAAATCTGGACCAGATCGTCGCCGATTTCCGAGAATTTGTTGAACAGCACTACAGCGAATATGTCGAGAATTTCGACACCTATGTGATCAAGCCGAAATGACAGAATCCCCTGTTTTCAGGGGTTTTCGCACAACCGATCCCGATCAACCGCCATTGATCCCGTTACAAATCTGCGTCATGGTGACCGTTACATTTGTACCGAGTGAAGGCCATGCTGGAAACGACCAACCCTGCCCTGTTCGAACGCGCCGACGCGCATATCAAGGTCTGCAACGACCAACTGAAATCCAGCACGCCGGAACGTGTGGCCGACGCCGCGGTCTACAGCGCCGCACATTTCAAGGCATGGTCGTTGATGATCCGCAGCCCGGACCAGCAAACCTTTGCGGACAATCGCAACACGGCGGTCGCCGAAGCGGTCGAACAATACAGGCGCATGTTCGAGCAGAACTACGACCAGTACGTAAAGACCTTCGACGACGTTCGCGGCTAAGACCTACAGGATGTACCGGCTGAGGTCGGCATCCCCGGCGATCTCGCCGAGGCGCTTGCGCACATAGTCGGCGTCGATCGTCACGGTCTGGCCGGCCATGTCTGACGCCGTATAGCTCAAATCCTCCATCACCTTCTCGATGACGGTATGCAGCCGGCGCGCGCCGATGTTCTCGACCTTGGCATTGACGGTCGCGGCCGCCTCGGCCATGGCGGCAATCGCGCCGTCGTCGAACTCAAGGGTGACGCCTTCGGTCGCCATCAGCGCCTGGTTCTGCTTGATCAGGTTGGCCTCGGGCTCCGACAATATCCGGCGGAAATCGTCCTGGGTCAGGGCTTTCAGCTCGACGCGGATCGGCAGGCGTCCCTGCAGTTCCGGCAGCAGGTCGGATGGCTTCGACACGTGAAAGGCGCCCGATGCGATGAACAGGATATGGTCTGTCTTCACCGGCCCGTACTTGGTCGACACCGTCGTGCCTTCGATAAGTGGCAAGAGGTCGCGCTGCACGCCTTCGCGCGACACGTCGGCGCCGCCGCGCTCCTGACGCGACGCCACCTTGTCGATCTCGTCGATGAAGACGATGCCCTCGTTCTCGGCCAGCTTCAGCGCTTCATTGGTAACCGACTCGGTATCGAGCAGCTTGTCGCTTTCCTCGGTGATCAGAGGCGCCAGGGCATCCTTGACCGTGGTCTTGACCGTCTTCTTGCGGCCACCCATGGCTTTTGACAGCATGTCTGACAGGTTGAAATTACTGTTGCCCGGCTGGCCCGGAATCTCCATGACACCAAAGGGCGAGGCCGTCTCGTTCAGCGACAGCTCGATCTCCTTGTCGTCCAGTTCGTTGTTACGCAGCTTCTTGCGGAAAACGTCGCGCGTCGCCTGTCCGGCATTTTCGCCGACCAGGGCGTCGAGCAGGCGCTCTTCGGCAGCCGCCTCGGCCTTGGCGCGGACGCCGGCGCGGTTCTTTTCACGGATCATGATCTGGGCGGCTTCGACCAGGTCTCGAACGATCTGGTCGACGTCGCGGCCGACATAGCCGACCTCCGTGAACTTGGTCGCTTCTACCTTGATGAAGGGCGCCTGGGCCAGCTTTGCCAGGCGGCGGGCGATCTCGGTCTTGCCCACGCCGGTCGGCCCGATCATCAGGATGTTCTTGGGCGTGATCTCGTCGCGGATCGCCTCGTCCGTTGCCTTGCGGCGCCAGCGGTTGCGCAGCGCCACGGCAACAGCCTTCTTGGCGTCGGCGTGACCGATGATGTGGCGGTCGAGTTCGGAGACGATTTCGCGAGGTGAAAAGGTCGTCATAAGGGCTTTCCAAAAGTGCTGCGCGAGTCCCGGGCAGACCCGCGGCAGGCAGAGTTACACATCGTGCGGGTCAGGCCCGCCCTTCAAGTTTCAGGATTTGCGCGCGCATGTCCTTTGAACATATCTCGCTCTTTTCGGCGAAACTGTTGTCGGCGCCGAGGACTCGACCCTTGACGGCCGCCTCCTTCAGTTGCTGGACATTGGCGACGCGCGCGTAGGCCCACAGCTTCCAGCGGGGTGTCATGTACGCCTTGTAGAGCCAGCTCATCGGCCAGCCGGACACGCCAATGAAGATCGACACCAGCATGACCGGCAGGGGCATCTTGCCCAGGGGCACGATCAGCAGGGCCTGCGCCCACGCCACCATCATGATCAGCGTCGCGGGCAGGTTGATGGTCAGGCGCGCCTTGTCGACTGCTTGATCGATGGTGATACGGTCCGTCATGACAACTGTTCTAGAGTGACGTGACCATTGGTGTAGACGCAGATTTCGCCGGCGATCTTCATGGCCTTGCGGGCAATAACCTCGGCGTCGGGTTCGTATTCCAGCAGCGCCCGCGCCGCCGACAAGGCATAGGTGCCGCCGGAGCCGATGGCGGCGACGCCGTCTTCGGGTTCCAGCACGTCGCCGACACCGGTGATCGTCAGGATGTGGTTGCGGTCGCCGACCAGCAGCATGGCCTCAAGGCGGCGCAGGTAGCGGTCGGTCCGCCAGTCCTTGGCCAGGTCGACACAGGCACGCGCCAGCTGATCCGGATAGAGTTCCAGCTTGGCCTCAAGGCGTTCCAGCAGCGTAAAGGCGTCCGCGGTGGCGCCGGCAAAACCGACAATGACCTTGCCGCCCGCCAGAGTCCGGACCTTTTTTGCGCCGCCTTTGACGATAGTGGCGCCCATGGAGACCTGGCCGTCGCCGGCGATCACGGTCTTGCCATTCTTGCGCACCGCGACGATGGTCGTGCCGTGCCAGTTTGGAAAATTGGAGTCTGTCATAAATAGCCTCATGCCGAAAAGTGGGCACCGGTTTTCGGATACACGTGAGGCGTCCAAAAAAGGTCCGCTTTTCGCGGACCCCTTAACTGGCGGTTTTGCCGCCGCCTTTCAAGAGCCAATCGCCCGACGATGACGGACGGCTTGTCGCATGGACTCTTCGGGGTTATGCATTTGTCAGACAAGAATAATGCCACAAGAGGAAATGCCATGTTGAAACAGATGACCGGCCTGGCGCTTGCGCTCAGCCTGATGACGACGCCCGTCTGGGCCAAGGACAGCTTTCCCGTCACGATCTCCGTCGATGCCGCAAAGTCACAAGGACCGCTGAAACCCGTCTGGCGCTTTTTCGGCGCCGATGAGCCCAACTACGCGACCATGAAGGATGGGCAGAAGCTGCTTGGCCACCTCGGCGAACTAAAGCCGAAACAGGTCTACTTCCGCGCCCACAACCTGCTAAATACCGGCGATGGCACGCCGGCCTTCAAGTGGGGCAGCACAAACGCCTACACCGAGGACAAGGACGGCAAGCCGGTCTATAACTGGATGATCACCGACATGATCATCGACAGTTACCTCGATCGCGGCGTCCGTCCCTACCTGCAGATCGGCTTTATGCCCGAAGCCCTGTCTTCGGCGCCGGAAGGCACCCAGTACCGCCACAGCTGGCGGCCGGGTTTCGCATACAACCTCATCGAAGGCGGCTGGAACTATCCGCCCAACGACTACAAGAAGTGGGAAGAGCTGGTCTATCAGTGGACCAGACACAATGTCGAAAAATACGGCAAGGACGAGGTCCTGACCTGGTATTTCGAAGTGTGGAACGAACCCAACGGCCCGTCCTACTGGAAGGGTACGCCGGAAGAATTCTACAAGACGCACGACTACGCCATCGCCGGCGTCAAGCGCGCCCTGCCCGAAGCCAGGGTCGGCGGACCGGATGTCGCCGGTTCCGGCGGCGCCTTCATGGACGGCTTCTTAAAGCACGTCGTGGCGGGCAAGAACTACGCAACCGGCGAGACCGGCACGCCGACCGACTTCCTCGCCTTCCATGCCAAGGGCCAGCCGAAATTCGTTAGTGATGCGTCTGGGGGCCACGTCCAGATGGGCATGACCCATCACCTCAAGACCGTCGATACGGGCTTCGGAAAAATCGCCGCCGTGCCGGAGCTGAAGGCCAAGCCAATTGTCATCGGCGAAAGCGATCCGGAAGGCTGTGCCGCCTGTCCGGGCAAGGCCAACGGCTATCGTAACGGCACCATGTATTCGAGCTACACGGCTGCGTCTTTCGCGCGCATCTGGGAGCTTTCCGACCGCCACAAGGTCAATCTCGAAGGCGTGCTGACCTGGGCCTTCACCTTCGAAGACCAGCCATGGTTTGCCGGCTACCGTCAACTGGCAACCAACGGCATCGACCTGCCGGTCCTCAATGTCTTTCGCATGTACGCGCAATTGGGGCCCGAGCGCATTGCTGCCTCGAGTTCGGCGCAGGTGCCGCTCGACGACATGATGGCTTCCGTCACGCAGAAGAACGACGTCGGCGTCATTGCCACGCGTGACGGCACGAAACTCGCCGTCCTCGTCTGGCACTACAATGACGACGACCTGAAAGGCCCCGATGCGGCGGTGACGCTCAACCTGTCGGGCCTCGGCAAGGCGAAGACGCGGAAGGTGACGCAGTATCTGGTCGATCCGACAACCGCCAATGCCTATGCCGCCTGGCAGGCCATGGGGTCGCCGCCCTCGCCCAACCAGGACCAGTACAAGGAACTGGAAGCCGCTTCGGTCATGCATGCGACGACGCTTTCGCCGCTGACCGTCACCAAGGGCGCGGCCAGGATGGATCTCACCCTGGTCCGTCAGGGCGTAACGCTGCTGATCGTCGAATAGGCTTGGCTCAGAAGGCATTCGGTCCTATCTAGCCGGTATGCTTACCGACGACGAAATCGACCGCTATGCCCGCCACCTCGTGCTGAAGGAAATCGGCGGCGCGGGACAGATGAAACTGAAAGCCGCGAAGGTGGCGCTGGTCGGCATGGGCGGGATCGGTGCGCCGGCCGCACTCTATCTGGCAGCGGCCGGTGTCGGTCAACTGGGCCTTATCGACGACGACACGGTGTCGCTGAGCAACCTGCAACGGCAGGTGCTCTATGGCACAGGCGATACCGGCCAGTCCAAGGCCGGCACAGCCAAAGACGCACTTCGGAATATTAATCCGCACACGGAATATACTATCCACGCCGTGCGCCTTGGCGAAGACAATGCCGCCGGCATCCTTGGCGGCTATGATATCGTGCTCGACGGCTGCGACAATTTTCCGACGCGGCTTTTGGTCAACCGCGTCTGTCAGTCACTGAAAAAACCGCTGGTGTCAGCGGCGCTCGGGCGGTGGAGCGGGCAATTGTCCGTGTTCGATGGGGCGCCCTGCTATCAATGTCTTGTTCCCGAAATTCCGCCCGATGCCGAAACCTGCGAACGCGTCGGCGTCGTCGGCGCCCTTGCCGGTGTCATCGGCTCGCTGGCCGCGCTGGAAACAATCAAGCTGATTACCGGCGCCGGCGAACCGCTGCGCGGCCAGTTGCTGATCTTCGACGGCCTGACCATGCAGTCGCGTATCGTCAAACTGGCGACCGATCCGGATTGTCCGGTGTGTCACGGCTAGAACGCAGTTTTCCTCGTCCGGAATCTGCGGCATGATAGTTTCAAGCGTAAACATATGCGCGCCACAGGACAGGATGCACCCAGGCTCACCCACCTGATGGATGCGCCATGCCGCCAGTCACAGCCGCCGCTACGCCACCTAAAGATACGCCTGGCAATGACGACAAGGAGAGCATGCTCTATCCTGCTGTCAGGCACACGGTGCTCGAGGACATCTACGCCTTCGCCATCGGCTGTTCTTTCGTGGTTTTAGGAATAATGTTCCTGAAAGCAGCAGGTCTCGTCACCGGCGGCGTCGCCGGTATCGCGCTGCTGGCCTCCTATGTCATACCCCTGCCGGTCGGCCTGCTGTTCCTGCTGATCAATATCCCGTTCTTCCTGTTTGCCTGGCCCGCCATGGGCAAGCGCTTCATGCTGAAGACCGTCATCGTCAACCTGGCCATCATGGCGGGCGCGCAACTGGCGCCCTATGCCTTCCATCTCGACAAGGTCCATCCGGTGTTCGCCGCCCTGTTTGGCGGCACGGTCATCGGCATGGGCATCCTGTCCCTGGCCCGCCACAGCGCGGGCGCCGGTGGCACGGGCGTACTGGCGCTATACCTCCAGAAAACGCGAAACATCAATGCCGGAAAGACGCAGATGGTCTGCGACGCCCTGATCCTGTCGGCCTCGATCTTCGTGCTCAATAGCCAGCAAATCGTTTTTTCGATCCTGTCCGCGGTCGCCATGAGCGGGGTGCTGATCGGCTTTCACAAGCCAGAGCGCTACATAGGCCGCTAATCATTGTTATAGGCGCTGTGTTTACCGGACTGTCCGCTTACCACAAACAAATCGCGCAGCCAGTTCTTTACCTCGTCCACGATCTGCTGCTGGCGCGTCGACAGAACCGCGCCGTCCTGAACCATGTGGTCCGAGAGGATTTTCATAGCACGATCGAAGGGTACGTCCTGGCAATGGCTTGTTTCGGCGATGCGTTTCAGCGACTCGGCGATCTGTCGCGGGTCTTCGGACGCGAACAGATCCGCGTGGTCGGCTTCCGAAACTCGGGGCCATTTCCTGATCATCACCATGTGCGCTCCATACCAGCCCGCGGATCACTCTGCACTTCGTGAAATCAGGAAGTAATTTGCGGGGAAGCATCGACTTATCAGAAGGTGGCAAAAGCAACGCCTCGATCCGATTGGACATATCTCGCCCTTTCCTGTATAAGCCGCGCCTTCATCCCCGAAATACCCCTGTCCGAAAGCCGCTTGCCTTGGCCCATACGCTCGACCTGTCTCAAAAGCCTGCTCCCGCCCTGGTGAACATCACCGGTCTGACGCGCGACGGCCTGACCCAGGCCCTGATCGATTCCGGCGTGGTCGAAGCGCGCAAGGCCAAGATGCGCATGCAGCAGATCTGGCGCTGGGTGCACCATTACGGCGTCACCGATTTCGACCAGATGACCGACATCGCCAAGGACCAGCGCGCCCTGTTCCGTGACAAATTCACCCTGGCCCGGCCGGAAATCGTCGAGCGCCAGATTTCTAGAGACGGCACACGCAAGTACCTGATCCGCATGGCGCCGGGCATCGAGGTCGAAAGCGTCTATATCCCGGGCGTCGGCCGCGCCGGCGCATTGTGCGTCTCCAGCCAGGTCGGCTGCACGCTCAACTGCTCCTTCTGCCACACCGGCACGCAGAAACTGGTGCGCAACCTGACAACCGCCGAAATCGTCGCCCAGGTCCAGGTGGCGCGCGACGACCTCGGCGAATGGCCGTCGCCCAAGGAAGACCGCCAGCTGTCGAACATCGTCTTCATGGGCATGGGCGAGCCGCTCTACAATCTCGACAATGTCGCCTCTGCTATCGACATCATTTCGGACGGCGAAGGCATCGCCATTTCGCGCCGCCGCATTACAGTATCAACCTCAGGCGTTACGCCGGAACTGGGCGCCTTA
>CBIHPL010000107.1:0-9343 GCA_966212005.1 uncultured Asticcacaulis sp. | reverse complement strand
GATCGACGCCGTGAATGTCCCAGATCCGGTCGGACCAGATGATGGTGTCGGTGCCGACATCCCATTCCCAGATACCGATATTACCCGCCTCGGTCGCCAGGCGCAGCCGCTCCTCGGCGATCCTCAGGTCCTTCTGGGCAGCGTGGATCCCGGAAATATCGGTCGCCGTGCCGAACCAGTGGCGCACGCGGCCGTCCGAGTCCCTGAGCGGCGCGATCAGGATCAGGAAGGTCCGGTAGGTGCCGTCCGCGTCCCGCAGCGGCGCCGTTGTCTCGACGGGGGCGCCTGTGGCGATGGAGTCTGCGCGCAAGGAACTGATCGTTTCCATGATGTCGGGATGGACGGCGCGCCGCCAGCTGTAGCTTTCGGGCGGGATGCCGGTGTAATCATACCACTTGCTGTTGTACCACATCACCCTGCCGTCGGCTTCGGCCATCCATACCGGCTGGGGGATGCTGTCCGCCAGTTGCCTGAGGCGCTCCTCGCCGTAACGCAGGGCCTCTTCGGACTCGACCTGGGCTGTGACGTCTTCGTGGATCAGCATGACTTCGTAGACGGCGCCGCGGGCGTCGCGGATGGGATGGGCCCACGCCTTTACCCAGCGTGGCCGGCCAGGCAGGCTGATGTCCGCCGGATCATAGCATATGGCCGGAAGCTGCACCGACTCGCCGGCAAAGGCCTGGCGCAGGTAGGGCGTCACGCCTTTCGCTTCAAGCTGCGGATCGTCGAGCACATTGTACGTGTCGAGGACCAGCGCCTTCATGCGGTGTTGGCCCTCTGCGTCCCACAAGGCTTCCCAGGCATTGTTTACCGCGACGGTCCGGCCGTCGGCGCTCAGAAGCTGGACGCTGAACGGCGCCTGTTCGAACAGTGTGCGAAAGCGCAGATCGTTCTCCGGAGCCAGGGTTTCGCCCGCGTTATCCGTTCCGGGACGCAGATCTGAAGAAGACGCCATCGTGTTACTATGTTCCCCGCTAACGCCCAGATCTTATCGTCCGGCGAATCCAGCTCCGTCAGGGAAGCGGTAAACTCATAAGAAAGCAATAATCCCATATCGTTATTCCGAGCGCGTCCGCTTTGATTGACATTTTACCGTGCAGGGTTATCTTTGCTGTATGGCAATTCGGGCTAAACTCGCGATATCGCAATCGCTCAAGGGGCATCCTGTCACAGGATCATAGCCCGAAGTCCGGCCGTTAGCGCCCTCCGGACTTCGGGAGGGTCGCGCATTCCGGCTGATGGTCCCTCATCGCCCAATGCCATCCGGCGCACGCAATCCATTCAATATCCGCCGTCCACCATGTCACGGCGCAACTGTGTGCGAACATATGTCTGAAACGCTTTCTGAAAACCCGGGTCTTCCAAAGATCGTCATCGGCAGCGACGATCATGAAACGCTGGCCAACCTGGTCGACGCCGCAGGGCGCGACCAGCTACAGGCTGCCGAGCTCCTGCAGCGCGAACTGGCGCGGGCCCGCATTGTGCCGTCCGCAAAACTGCCCGGGGATGTCGTGCGCATCGGCTCCCGCGTCAGGTACCAGGTGGTGCCGGGACCGGAACGCACGGTCGAACTGGTCCTGCCCTATATGGCGGATATCGCACTTAACCGCGTCTCGGTGCTGACGCCCGTGGGCGCCGCGCTGATCGGCGTCAGTCATGGCCAGGCGATGCCGTTTACCGCCACCGACGGCCGCCGCCGGGTGCTCCAGGTTATGGAGGTCGGGTCATGACGCCGGTGCTCCAGATCCGCGACTATCGTCTGCTGCGCCAGCTTTACGACCGGCTGAACGGGTCGAAGGAACCGTTCGAACGGATCGTCCGGACCAAGCTTGAACGCGCTCGGCTCATTCTGCCGGGTGAAACATCGGCGGCGGCGCGGGTGCGTCTGGGCAGCCGTATCCGCTTCCAGATCGATGGCGTGCCGGCTGAGGATCGCATGCTTGTCATGGCCGCGGACTACAGACCTGACGGGCATTGCCTGGCGCTCGACAGCCCTATCGGCGTGGCGCTGCTGGGCCATCAGGCAGGAGACGTCATCGATGCCGAATGGCGCAGCGACTGTCCGGAGGCCATCGCAATCCTGGATGTCCGCAATGCGACGCCCCCGTCCGCCCGTGACGGCGTTGTCCTGCCATTCCGGCGCAAGCCGGACACTCAAAACACCGGAGGAACCCATGAGCCCCAAGGATAGAGCCAAAACCGCAGCACCCTCCCAACAGCCGGATTGCCCGCGTGAATACCACGACGACTATATCGGCCGATCCGTCCGCCGCCCGCGCGGCCTCAGGTGGCTGTTGCTGGCGGGATTGGCGCTGGCAGTGACGGCAGGGGCGTATGTGCTGATCGGAGGGGGTGTCACCTGAGCGCAGCCGGTTCGACCTGGCTGTCGGTGCATATCGCTTCAGGCGAAGTGCGGGTCGCTTTGCCTTTCAAAGGGGTTATGGATTGTAATTCGGAAAAATCTGAAGAATAAATAGCGGAGGCATATACAGGGGGGCTTGAGCCATGATCATCTGGGGATCGCGTACATCCAATAAATCCATTTCGACGGGACCTTTCCATTGTCCGCGTTGCGGGCCGGACAAGACCTACGAAAAGCTTGAGGTCCGGCGCTGGTTTACGCTGTACTTCATTCCGCTCATCCCGATGGGCACGGAAGGCACCTTCATCAAGTGCCGGACCTGCGCCGGGACTTTCGATACCGCTGCCATCAACTACGATCCGGTTGTCGCGCGCAATGAATTCCAGGCCAAGCTCGACGTTATCCTGGTCCAGGGACTGCTCGTCGTGGCGGCGGCCGAAGGGCCGGTCACCGAAGACACGATGAAACGCGTCGTGGACCAGATGGACGTCATGCAGGAACGCGATATCGAAATGGATATGGTCTACAGCCTGCAGGCCGAAATCGTCCGGCGCAAGATGAACATCCGCATGGTGCTGCAGGCCATGGAGCCCAATCTGTCGGACGACGGCAAGGTCATGGTCATGCGGTGCCTCGCGGCGGGTGCGCCAAATATGTTGCCGTCGCAGCGCAAGATCATCGAGGAAGCGGGCCAGACGCTGGGCTTCCGCAAGAAGCAGCTTGAACCGCTGTTCGCGCCGGTCGAAACCCCGGCCCTTACGAACCAGGCTTGACGCCGGCGTTACGGATCGGGGCGGGCCTTGCCGCCGTCGCGGCGAACGGCGGCCTGATGCTGATACCCTTGCTGATCGCGCGGGGAGGATCGCCCAGGCTTGCCGAGATGGTGGCCATTGCATGCCTGTCCGTGGCGGTCGCGACCGAAGTCGTCTGCGCCGCTACGCCACCCCCGCCATCGGACGGTGATCTCGACGGCCTGAACTGGGCGCAGGGGCTGGCTCTTCTGGCGGGCTTCGAGCTTGAACTGCTGTGGGGCTGGCACGACGCGAGCCTGCCGGCCGGCGCCGCCGGCGCCGCCGCCATGTTGGCGGGAACGGTGCTGAGGGGGCTCGCGATCCGGTCGCTCGGTGGTGGCTTTACCAACACGTCGCGCCCGGCGACGGCCGGACTGTGCGTCGCCAGCGTCTATGGCTGGCTGCGTCACCCGGCAGAAGTCGGCCTTCTGCTGATCGCTGCGGGCTTTGCCGCCATCGTGGGCGCCTGGCAGGCCATGGCGGTCGTCCTGCCGCTGCTCCTGGTCCTGTCCGCGTTACGTATTCGCCATGAGGAGCGCGGTCTGGCACGCGCCTTTCCCGAAAGTTTCGAAGCCTATCGCCGCCGCGTTCGATTTTAAGCGAACGGCCGCCGTTTTCATTCCATGCTCAGACTGTGCTCATGCCTTTCATGCCGGCGTGCGTCCATTCTGAGGTTGTCCGTACAACAGGAGATGAGACATGATTGCGACGATGACATTCGGCGACCGGCTGTGGACCGGCTTGCGCATACTGGGCTGGCTGGGCGTGGCGGCGATCCTGATCGCGCCGGCGATCGCCATGCGCTTTACGACCGAGGTGAACTGGACACAATCGGACTTTGTCTTTGCCGGCATTCTGCTGATCGGCGGGGGCGCGGTCGTCGAGCTGTTCGCGCTGAAGGTCCGCAATCCAGTGGTGCGTATCGGTTTTGCGATGGCCGTGGTGGCGATTGTCGCCGTCATCTGGGGCATGTCGATCTGAGCCGCCAGCGGCAATTGAGTTAACCACGAACCACACGAACGCGCACGAACGGGAGGCCTTTGCCAATCGTTCGTGCGTGTCTGTGTGATAAACCTTGCCAAAGTTTGGGAAGGTCATCGACAGCGGCCTGCGACGCGCAGGCCCTTGCTCTGCCTAAGGTGTGTCGCTACTATCCCTGCAACCGGACTTTTTGTGTGACCGGTTGAGGGGGGATGATGTCCGGACAGTTTTTACGCAGCCGTATCGTCGTGAGCGCATGTGCGTTGATGGCGCTGGCGATGCCGGCTTTCGCCGACGAGACGCTGCATTACGGACCTGCCGAGCCGTGGGTGACGGCCGAAGCCCCGGGCAAGCCCGACGCGACCTTTGCCGGCGCGCCCTACCAGCTTCTGCTGCACAATGCCCAGCTGAATTTCCGCCCCGACGGCACGACCTCCTACTATACAGAGGTCGCCATCCACATCCAGACCGTCGAAGGGTTGCAGGAGGCGCAGTATTATGTGACCTGGAATCCGGCCACCGACGAGGCCACGGTCAACAAGGCGCAGATCCTGCGCGGCGGACAGGTCATCGACGTCCTGGCCCAGGGCCAGAAGTTCACCACGATGCGGCGCGAGGAAAATCTCGATGAAGCCATGCTGGACGGTTACCTGACCGGTGTCATCCAGCCCGAGGGCATCCAGGTCGGCGACACCTTCGTCGTTGGCTCGACCCTCAAACGCCGCGATCCCGTCTTCGGCGGCAAGGGCGAATTCATCATGGGCGACCTGTCGGCCGGGGCAGTATCGCGTCAGGTCGTGCGCGCCAGCTGGGACCGCGCCCAGCCGATCCAGTGGCGCCAGAGCGGCGACCTGAAAGGCCGCATCGTCAAGACCGGCGCCGACGACGCCTATGTGCTTGAACGTAACAAGGTCACGCAGGCGGAGGTTCAGGCCAACGCCCCGGCGCGCTTCAACGAAAACGGCTTTGTCGAGTTTTCGCAGTTCAAGACCTGGAACGAAGTCTCGGCTCTTCTGGCGCCGTGGTACGAAAAAGCGACGACGCTTTCGCCGGACAGCCCGTTGCGCAAGGAGGTCGCCATCATCCGCGCTGCGTCAAACGACCCGAAGGTCCAGGCGGCCATGGCGCTCAAGCTGGTGCAGACCCGGGTGCGTTATGTCTTCCTGGGCATGAACCTCGGCGGCTATGTTCCGGCAGAGGCCGATGCGACGTGGCAGCGCCGGTTCGGCGATTGCAAGGGCAAGTCGGCGCTGCTGGTCGCGATCCTGCGCGAGCTGGGCATCAAGGCCGAGGCGGCAGCGGTCAATTCCGGCGGCGGTGATGGACTGGACCAGCACCTGCCGTCGATCGAAATGTTCGATCACGTCATCGTCCGTGCCGAAATCGACGGCAAGGTCTACTGGCTGGACGGCACCCGCCTGGGCGACCGCGACCTCGACAGCATTCGCCCGCCCTATGTGCGCTGGGCGCTGCCGATGACGACCGCGGGGGCGGCGCTCGAAGCCGTCCCGATGCTGCCGCCGGAAAAGCCGACCGAGGAAATGTACTTCCGCCTGGACGCCTCGGCGGGCCTGGATGTCCCGGCCAGGACCCGCATCGAAAAGACGCTGCGCGGCGACGAGGCGGTGCAGTTCGACGCCGCCTATCGCGCCATGGCCACCGACGCGCGCGAAGAGGCGTTGAAAGGCTACTGGAAGGAAGACTACAAGTGGATCGAGCCGCGCAAGGTGTCGGCGACCTTCGATCCTGTGACGGGCGAAGAAAAGCTGGTCATGGACGGCGTGGCCCGCATGGAATGGAATGCCGGCAGCGACGGCCGCAGCTGGCGCTACCAGACCGACGCCCTGCTGATGGGCTGGGGCAGGGGGCTCAATCGCGACTCCGGGCCGCACAAGTCCGCGCCGGTTATCGTCGGCTTCCCGCACTACGAACGCACGCGCCAGGAAATCATCCTGCCGAAGGGCGGCAAGGACTTCACCATCGAAGGCGAGCCGATCGACAAGACGCTGGGCGGCACCGAGTTCAAGCGCCAGGTGACCTTGAAGGACGGCGTATTGACGCTCGACACCTCGCGGCGGTCACTGGTGCCGGAAATCAGCTACAAGGACGCCAAGGCAGCCGAACCCGTCCTGACCGACCTGTGGAAAAAGGATGTCTACCTGGTCGCGCCCAAGGCCTACCGCAAGGACCGCAGCCAGGGCACGGCGGCCGCGACGGTCGGGGCTTCCGTCGGTGGCGACAGCCAGACGGCGGAGGAACTGGCGCTGGAGGCCGTCAAGCTGATCCAGCAGAACCGGGGCGATGAAGCGCTGGCCAAGCTGAACAAGGCGCTGGAAAAGGATCCCTCCCTGGTCATGGCGCTGTCGGCGCGCGGCACCGTCTTCATGACGCGCGGCAATGCCAATGCCGCCCGTGCCGACTTCGAAATGGCGGTCAAGACCGACCCGTCGCAATGGACGGCGTGGAATGGCCTGGGCGCCGTACATGGCAGCCAGTTCCGCACGGCCGAGGCGATCGACGCCTACACCCGGGCGATCGATATCTATCCGAACAACACCTACGCCCTGAAGCAAAGGGCAGGCGCCTATGTGCTGCTGCGCGATTTCGACAAGGCCCGGGCGGATGCCGAGGCGCTGCGCGATATCGAAGGCGATACGCTGGGTGTGGTATCTCTCCGCGTCGACATCGAAACAAACGATCACAAGCGCGAAGCGGCGCGCACGATCATCGAGGACGCCATCGCCGCCAGTCCCGACAACACCGATTTGCAGATCATGCTTCCGGCGTTGCTGACGAATTGCGTGAATGTCGAGGCCAAGGCCTGCGAGGCATCGAACGCACAGGCGGTGTTGGAGTACGATAGGCTGATCGCCGCCGGTCCGAAGCTCCCATATTACGTCATGCGTGCCCAGGCGCGGCCGGAAAAGGACCGCGCCAAGGCGCTCGAGGATCTGAATGCGGCCATAGCGATGGACGAAACCTCGGCCTGGGCAATGGCGGCCAAGGCTCAGTTGCTGATCAAGGACAAGGCCTATGAAAAGGCCATGGTCCTGGCTGAGAAGATGGTGGCCGACGAACCGAAGGACACGTCCGGCCGCATACTGCGCGCGGAGATATTTCTCAAGACGGGCCGCAAGGACCAGGCGATCGCCGAGTTTGCGCAGATGAAGCGCGAATATCCAAAGGCGGCCATGATCTACAATACGTCCTGCTGGGATTTGGCGACTCACGATGTCGAGCTGGAAAAGGCCTTGGCCGATTGCGACACCGGGCTGAAACTGTCACCCAGGGCGCCGGCCATTCTCGACAGCCGGGGCTTTGTGAAGCTGCGCCTCGGGCGTTATGACGAAGCGATTGCCGACTACGATGCGGCGCTGGCGGTCGTGCCGGAACTGGTCGCGTCGCTTTATGGACGCGGGCTCGCCAAGCTGCGCAAGGGCGACAAGGCGGGCGGCGAGGCCGATCTCAACGCCGCGCGCAAGCTCTGGTACAGGATCGACGACGACTTCTCCGAATACGGGGTGAAGCCGTAGCGCCATAGACGGAGCAGTTCTAAAGACATGATCCAGAAGCGGACCTGATGATCGAGGATCGCTTTTGGCCGCCATGTAAGAAGCGTCAAGGTCGCGTGTAGTCACACAGGCACGGGCGTGATCGATTCGATTTTCGCAACGAAGTCCTGGCTGTTTATCCCCAGCGGCCGGCGCCTGCAGGCTTGCGGATGCGATGCCCGCCTACCAGATGTCGTACCTGATACGCTTCAAGGACATCATGCCCTTCTTTTTTATTCTCCTGCTCACCGGCTTCTTTTTGGCGGCGGCCAGCCGCTGCCCTGACACTCTCATAGGCCGGCTGGTTACGGAACGGCTACTGACACCGCTAGCAGTGTGGCTCAATTCTCTGACCTGGCGTGGAGTCCTGCTCGGCCTTTGCGCCGTAGTCGCGGTGCTACTCCTGCCTGAAATGGCAGTGCTTCTGGCCGGCGTCGATGTGACTGCCTTCATCGAACTTACCCTGATCGCCGGTATCCATTTTACTCGCCTTCGTTGGACGCAGGTAAAGGCCGCCATGCGTATCTTTGTCATGCGCGTCAAAAGCGGTAGGTCGAGAAGCTCTCCGCGTGCGAGAAACTTCCGGAACTCGCGTTGGCGCAAAACCGGCGTGTCAAAAGACGATGATGCGAGTGAGTGGAACGCCGCCTGCCTCGCCTGAAATATCGCCACAAAGCAAAAACTTAGATCGGTATGATCGCTCCTATCCAAAATCATACCGATATAGCCGGCTCATCCCTTCTCACGCCCCAAAGCTGTCACGAGCCGGAATCAAGGGGTCGGCGCACCGACATCTCCCTTTACACCGCGCGCCTGCAGCAGGGCGGGCAGGACCACCTCGGCCATGATCTTGTTCGGAGGCGCGCCGCCAGTATTGTAGCGCGAGCCCGTGAAGACGGCGATCAGGTCGAGCTCGGGGACGAGGTAGATCTTCTGGCCACCGTTGCCTTGCGCGGCGCTCATGTAGACGCGACGGGGGCCGTCCGGTGTAGCTACACGCAACCACATGCGCCACCAAAGGTAGCCGTAGCCCGTGTTTTCGACGGTGCTGAGCGAGGAGAGCGACTCCTTCACCCAGGCGGCGGGCAGGACTTGTTTGTTACCCCAACGCCCCTCGTTCGCGTAGAGCATGCCGAACTTCAGCATGTCGCGCGGGCGCATCGACATCATGCCGAATGTCTTGTCAGCGTTGGTCAGGCTGGGGTTCCAGGTCCAGTCGGCCCGGCGTATCCCTAAGGGGCCAAAGAGGTGTTCCTGCGCATAGTCGGGCAGGGCGCGACCCGTCGCCTTTTCGACCATGCGACCGGCCAGAAAGGTCGCGCCGGTGCAATAGCGGCCCACGGTTCCGGGGTCATCGACCATTTTCACGTCGACCAATACGCGCATCCAGTCGGGGGTGTTGTACAGCTGGTTCTCGCCGCCGGGAGAACCCGCCACATGGTCGTCACAGTCGAGGCCCGACTGCAGGGTGAGCAGGTGACGCAGGGTGATGGCGGACTTGCGCGGATCGGGGTTGGCCACGGTCTCGTATCCGAGCCTTGGCAGAACCGGCTCGTCCAGGGTGACCGCGCCGTTGGCCACGGCCGTGCCCACGCCGGCGCTGACGACCGACGTGGTCGCCGACCGCCGTTGGTGCGGCGTATCGCGGTGCTAGCCGT
>CBIHPL010000106.1:0-9375 GCA_966212005.1 uncultured Asticcacaulis sp. | reverse complement strand
GCATGAATGCCGTAATGAACGCGCTCAAGTCCGCCGGCATCGCCGCCAAGGATATCCAGACCTCGAACCTCCAGCTCAATCCGCAATACAACTACGCCAACAACCAGGCGCCGAAGCTGACCGGCTATGAGGCGCGCAACCAGGTCACGGTCCGCGTCAACGATCTCGACAAGACCGGCCCGGTCATCGATGCCGTCATCGGCGCCGGCGTTAACCAGATCGACCAGATCGGCTTTGGCCTTAAGGATAATGCCGCGGCGCTTGACCAGGCGCGTCAGAAGGCCGTCGCGATCCTGCAGCAACGCGCGGCGCTCTATGCCTCGGCCACGGGCCTCAAGCTGAAGAAGCTTCTCAGCATCGAGGAAGGCGCGGCGCCGGGCTACCATCCGCCCGTGCCAGTAATGGCCATGCGCCTGGAAGCCGCACAGAAGGACGCATCGACATCAGTGTCCGGAGGTGAACTGCAACAGAGCATCACCATTACCGGAACCTACGAACTGGAAAAATAGTAACGCCGTTCGATTTCCCGTTGATCTGACCGCCGCGCCCCCGTGACAAGGGGCGCGGAACCTGTTAACCCTTTCCGCATGGGCTGTCGGCGCGTGTACCTTGCGCCTTTGACTTGGTGCGGGAGGGCTTGCCAGGTGCCGAATAATCGCATTCGCAATATCGTTATGAGCGCCACGGCGCTCACGGCTCTGGCCGCAGCCGGCGCGATCGCGTTCGGCAGCCAGGCCCAGGACTCAACGACGGCAACGGCCCGGCCGGAGCCGGAAACCACGCAACTCAAGGCCACCGACACGACGCGCCTGAGCGCGGTCCAGACGGCTGCGGCCGCTCCGTCCACTGGCAATGTCGCCTCACCGCCTGTCGCGACCCGGCCATTGGCAACCAATACCGCCGTCGCCGCCAGGCCCGTTGCGCCCATGCTGCTGCGCCGCCCCATGGCGCCGGCCAAGGTGCAGTGGTCTTCGGCCATGGCGCGTTCCAGCCAGATGAAGACAGCGCGCAGGCCCAGCAACCTGGCGGCACGCCTGCCGCGTCAGCAGCTCGACAAGACCCGCCTGCCCGTCCTGTTGCCGCGCGAAGGCGTGATCGACACCGCCAAGGCCAGGATGGTCAGCTTCGGCGACGCCTACGCGCTCAACATGCCACAAAACAAAGGCATCCAGGTTACCATGTACGGCAACCGCAGTTTCGTCGCCGGCGACAAGGGCGCTGTGTCCGCCCGGCCGGTGCAGAAGCTGGCGGGCGTGGCGGAGGATATCCGCATCTCGCAGATGGAAGACGGCTGGACAGCGACCTTCACCCGTTACGGCGTGGTCTACAGTCTCGACGTCACCTGCGATGACATCAAGGCGCCCGACTGCGTCACCGACGCCTATATCCGCAAGGCCATCGCCGAATTCGATGACGTGACCCTGGGTGCGCAGGCGCAAGCCGAGGCCGACCAGGAAACCAAGCCCAGCGGGTGGCTCGACAGCATCTCCAGGTCAATCAGCAACATCACCAGGGGAGGCCAGTCGTGAGACCGTTTCTCCCGCTCCTGCTCGCCGGCGCCCTGTTTGGCCTTGCGTCATGCGATGACCTGACCAGCGCCATCCCTGGCAGCAGCTCGTCAGCGTCCGAAGCGGCCAGCGAGGCCTTCAGTGAAACGGCGTCGGAAGCGATGTCGGACTCCGCATCGGCGTCCGCCTCTTCATCGTCCGTGGCCATGGTCGAATTCCCCTATACGCCCGCCACGCAACTCACCGCCGGCTCAGGCCAGGGCTATACCGATACCTCGAACTGGGCGCCCGGCATCTGCTTCCCGATCGCCGGTCTCGCCTATGCCAACAGCCAGGTTTATCGCCCGGGCGGCAGCAACTACCCGACGGCGTCGGCGACAAATCACGGCTCGCAATGCGACGCTTCGAACTATGCCTATCCGTGGGTCGACAATTTCTGCGAAAGCCGGTCATGGTCGAACGTGATGTGTAAGACGGGCCAGGGCCACCAGGGCCAGGACATTCGCCCGGCGACGTGTAAATCGAACCTGCACTGGGCCATTGCCGCCGAAGACGGCGTCGTCACCCAGGTCGGCTCATACACCGTGGCCATCACCGGCAGCGGCAGTCCACACCGCATCTATCGCTATTTGCACCTGCAATCGAGCACGCTTAAGGTCAAGGTCGGCGACGCGGTCAAGCGCGGCCAGAAGATCGGCCTGGTGTCCAACAACCTCGGCACCTCCAACGGTGTGCCGCAATACACCACCATCCACCTGCACTTCGAAGTCCGTATCGCCCAGTCGGAAACCCTGTCGAACGGCACGGTCCTGACGGCCAACACCTTCGTGCCGCCATATAACGCCCTGGTCGACGCCTATTCGCGCAGCCTGGCCGGCGATTGCCCGATCGTGGAATAGGCTCGCGTTTACACCTTAAGGCCGCAATGATAAGCATCCCCCTTGGGCAGCCAAGGGGGATTTGCTTTTGCCAAACGCCAAACCACCATTCCGTTTCTGGCGTTTTTTCTTTTCCCCACAGGGGCGCGTCTCACGCATGGCCATGTGGGCATTCGTCATCCCCGTCAGGCTGTTCATGTTTGGCAGCAGTTACCTTCTACAAAATATCGGCTTTTCCGAAGCCGACATGATGGAGCCAAGTTCGGCGCCGTGGATGGCTTTGAAAGCATCTTCGGCAATCGTAACAATCGCGTCGTTCTGGCCGGAATTTGTCCTGATGGTAAAGCGCCTTCATGACCTGGGCTGGTCCGGGATATTCGCAGCACCCGTGTTCTATCCCCTCGCCTGGGGAATCGTCACCTTCACCTATATGAACGCGACAAATGAAGTCCCTCACTCAAATACAATCCTCTCTCTCGTATCGAGCATCATGGGTTATTATCCGATGATCCTGACTGTCATCCTGGCGCTTTTTCCCGGCCGGAAGACGTCAAATCGTTTCGGGCCGCCCGTGACGGGCCCTTCAGACGAGGCCGCGCGGCACTTCTAGACTTGCCTCCTTACACGGATTGCGTCACATCACCCTCCATGAGCAAGAGCGCACCCGGCCAGATCACCCCTTTGTTCGTCACGGAAATCTACCGCGCCGATATGACCGGACGCGCCGGCTTCGACGCCTTTATCGAAGAGCTGGACGACACTTGCCGCGCTATCGCCGATGAGGACGAGGCCGGCCAGGAATGGTCGCAGCAAAAAGCCTATCTCGGCTATACCTCATACGCCTCACTCAACGACCTGCCCGCACGGGCGCCGATCTTCGCGCATCTGAAGACCTGGCTGGACGGTCATGTCGCCGCCTTCGCCGAACAGCTTGAATACGACCTGCACGGCCGCAAGCTGAAGCTCGACAGCATGTGGATCAATGTGCTGGAACACCTGGGCACTCATTCCGGCCACATCCACCCGCACAGCGTCATTTCCGGCACCTTCTACGTCGCCATCCCCGACGGCGCCAGTTCGCTGCGCTTCGAAGATCCGCGTCTGGCCATGATGATGAATGCCCCCTTGCGCAAATCGTCCGCGCGCAAGGACCATCAGGCTTTCCATTCCGTGGCGCCCGCGCCCGGCACCGTACTTCTGTGGGAAAGCTGGCTGCGTCATGAAGTGCCGATCAACCTCAGCGACGACCTCCGTATTTCCGTGAGCTTCAACTATGCATGATCCGGTCAAGACGGCGCTCATCGGCTACGGTTTTGCCGGCCGCACCATTCATGCCCCGCTGATCCGTGCCGCGGCCGGCCTTGAGCTCGCCACGATCGTTTCAACCCGCCCCGGCGACGTCCTTGCCGATATTCCAGGCATGTATGTTTCGCCAACGCTCGACGCCGCGCTGAACGATCTGGATATCGAACTGATCGTCATTGCGACACCCAACGACCTGCACGCTCCCCAGGCGCACGCCGCGCTCGACGCCGGCAAACACGTCGTTATCGATAAGCCGTTTGCGCTTAACGACCTGGAGGCCCGCGACCTGATCGACCACGCGCAGAGGGCCGGCCGCACACTTTCGGTCTTTCATTGCCGGCGATGGGACAGCAATCACCTGACCTTCAAATCCGTGCGCGATCGGCTTGGCGACATCTACCAGTTCATCCTGCGCTACGACCGCTGGCGCCCCGTTGTGCGCGACCGCTGGCGCGAGCGCGCCGGGCCGGGTTCAGGCATCTGGTACGATCTCGGCTCGCACCTTCTGGATCAGGCATTGAACCTGTTCGGCTGGCCGGACTGGATCAGCGCCGATATCGCCGGCCAGCGCCCCGGCGCCAGCACGGACGATTATTTCCACGTCGTCCTGGGTTATGGCGCGCTGCGCGTCATTCTGCATTCATCGATGATGTCGGCAACCGAAGGCCCGTCCATGGAGGCTCAGGGCTCGCTTGGCAGCTTCGTCAAATATGGCATGGACTGTCAGAAGGACATGTTCGACGCCAGACGGACGCCGGGTGACAAAGGCTGGGGGCATGACCCTGTCAAGACCCAGATCACCCTGGTGACGGACGGCGAACCGGGAGCGCCTGACTATATCGATACCCTGCCCGGCAATTACCTGGCCTACTATGAAGACATTGCGCGAACGTTGCGCGACGGGGCGCCCAACCCCGTTCCGGCGGAAGACGCACGCAAGGTCATGCGTCTGCTCGACCTGGGTTTTCAGAGCGCAAAGGAAGGCCGCCGATTGCCGTGCCGGGTTTGATAGTCCCTCCGTCGTCGCGCCTGTTTACACATAAGAATTTCCAAATCGCCGCGCGATTTGACAAGGGCGACCGCGCGCCGTCACTCGCGACGAACCTCGCGGCGCTTGAGCGAATTACAGAGGCAGGATACGGCGCTTACGGGATACGTTCATGTAGCCGACACTGGCTCCCAGGCGGAAGCCGACACCGGCGCGGATCGGCGTCAGGACGACGCCTTCGGCGCGTTGATAGGTCACGCCGAGCCCGCCGATAAAGTAGGCCGAACCTTCGACGCCCGGATAGCGGCGATAGACGAAGTTCGGATCGTCGAGATTATAGACCAGGGTAAAGACGCGCGAGGCGTTGGCGCCGGTATCGAAACCGATCGACGGTCCCTGCCAGTAGATATGGGTCGGCTGGGCCTGCGATTTCATGAACAGGTTGCCCTTACCGTAGCGGACGCCCACGCCGACGGCGCCAGAGGCTTCTTCGCCGGCGATATATGCCGTCGGATGATCGCCATAGTCGGCGAAAATCTTTTCGACAGCGCCGCCCAGGGCTTCGACCGTCACGCCCAGGAAATCGGATCCCGCCTGGAGGATTTCATCACGGTCATAGTGCGGCGTGTCGTGATATTGCTGAGGCTGAGCCGGCGCATTGTCCTGCGCAAGGGCAAGGCCCGGAATGGCAGAGGCAGCGGCGGCCGCGAGGCTGGTTTGCAAAAAGGTCCGGCGTTCCATGCGCAACTCCTGTACATCTGGAATTCAACAGCTTGTAGGAGCTTTGAGGTTAATAGGACCTGAACGAACCGTTAAACCATCACTCCCCCAAGACACGAAAGTGCCCGCCTGATATGGCGCGAATAGGGCTGGAATTGCGGCGGAAGCGCCTTATTGCTTAACACCCTCGTCGTGCGCCTTGAGCAACCTCTTCGGCGCCTGGGCGCGCCACACCCGCTCAAGGTTCCGGCGCACCCAGTCGATGTCGACGCGGTCCGGCCGCGCCAGGACACACGGCCAGTCGCGGTGATGATCCGTCGTGAAGAAGGTTTCCGGATCGGCTTCGATGAGGAAATCACGCTCATCGAAGTCGACCTTGAACACCGGACAGCCATGATCGCCGTTCCAGTTGAACAGCGACTTCCTGCCGACCTTATAGGTCGGAGCCCCAAAGGCCGTCCCGACCTCGACGCCCGGCAATTCCATCGCCATCCGGCTCAAACGCTCGAACGTCAGGGTCATTCAAATCTCCTAAGATGTTTCAGTTGCCCTTTCGGCATGCGCCTTCATGGCTACCACCAGCCACGCGCAAAACCCTGGCGTCAGGCTGTCGAACCGTGCGACGAAATCCGGATGGCCCGCATACATGTCGGACAGTATCACATATGCCCCTGGCGGGCATGGCCGGTTCCACATGTGCGCCACCCAATTGCGATGCGCCGCAAGCACCGGCTCTATCGCCTCGCTATCGGATTCCTGCCCACGTTGAAACGCCTCGACCAGGTCGGTTTCGATCGTCTTCAGCCGGTCCATCGCCGCCTGTTTCTCGTCATCGCTGAAGCCTTCCATCCGTTTCCGGCTGTCGGCGATCCAGTCGTGCGCCTGTGGGCCGTAACGCTCGGCAAGCCATGCCTCGTATTCCGCCTGTTTGGCTGGTGACTGCCAGTTGTAAAGTCCCCTGTCGTGAAAAGCATTGTCTTGCATGGGCTCATCTCCATCGAGCCGGGCCAGGGTATCGTCTATGACCCGGAGCAGTTCCTGTTGCTGCTGCAGACGCTCGATCAACCGCGCACGATGCTGGCGCAGGCTGGACGCCACGTCGAAGTCGGCCGCGTCGATCAGATCGCTGATCTCATCGAGCGGCAGGCCAAATTCGCGGTACACCAGTATCTGCTGCAAGCGGTAAAGCTGCGGCTGTTCGTAGTATCTGTAGCCGTTGGTCCCGAGATAGGCAGGCTTCAAAAGACCGATATCGTCATAGTGATGCAGGGTCCGGACGGAGATCCGGGCCAGATCGGCAAGCTGTTTGACGGTATAGCGTGTCACCTGTCATCTCCGCGCCGTGAGGGAATATTGCGCAAGACAAGGCAATAGTCTCTCACGCCGCGTGAGGGTCAACAGGTTTTGTGTCGCGTCACTTGCGGTCGGCGGCGGTGGTATCGCGCACTGCCTTGAACTCCGACGTGGCGCGCCACTGCGGCCACTGGCGCGAATTGGCCAGAGCCGAGCCCAGGCGGTAATAGAGGGTCGCATCCTCCAGAAGCCCGGACATGTCCCAGTCCGCCGACCACTCATCAGCCGGCTGGTGGTAGCGTTTTTCATTGAATTCGGCCGACAGGGCCTTGCCGCGTTCCTCGCCCCCCTTGACCAGATCGTCGCCGCCCTTGGCGTCCAGCATCGGTACGCCGCGCTTGACCAGCGGGAAGTGATCCGAACGGAAGAAGCCGCCAGCTTCGGGGCGCCCCTCCGGTTCCGGCACGCGCCCCTGCTCCGCCGCATAGATTTTCAGCAGGTCTTCCAGACTCGACTGCCCTGCCCCCGTGACGTCGATATTTCGCGTGCGGCCAAAGGTGCTGAGCATGTCGATATTGATGCCGGCGACGGTTTTCGACAGCGGATAGAGCGGGTTCGAAGCGTAGTATTCCGACCCCAGCAAACCGCTTTCCTCGGCGGTAAAGGCGATGAAGACAACGCTGCGCTGCGGTCGGGCTTTGCCAAACGCGCGGGCGATTTCCATGATGGTCGCAACACCCGTACCGTTATCGGCGGCGCCATTGCAGATCTTGTCCCTGGCTTCGGGCGCGCATATCCCCAGATGGTCCCAGTGGCCGGTATAGAGGATGGTCTCGTCAGGATATTTGCTGCCCTTGAGGCGGCCAATGATATTATGGGTGACGATCTCCGACGCCGCGACCTTATAGCCGCCGCTCAGTGTCACGTTCATCGCCACTGGCTGGAAGTCCTTTGACCGGGCCTTGACGCGTAAGGCCGCCAGGTCGAGGCCCGCCGACTTGAACAGCCTGTCCGCCGTGGCGCCCGCCATCCAGCCTTCCAGTTTCGGGCTGGCTACGGATGGATCCGGCCGGACGATGTCGTACTGGTCGCCGGTCCATGAATTGCGTACCGTGTCCCAGCCATAGGAAGCCGCGTCCGTGTCGTGGATGATCAGCACCCCGGCCGCCCCTTTACGCGCCGCCTGTTCGTACTTGTAGGTCCAGCGGCCGTAATAGGTCATGGCCTTGCCGCCAAAGGTATTCAGTTGCGGCTCAGCGAAGTCCGGATCGTTGACCAGGACGACCAGGACCTTGCCCCGGACGTCCATATCCTTGAAATCGTTCCAGCCGCGTTCGGGCGCTTCGATACCATAGCCGGCGAAAACCAGTTGCGCCTTGTCGAAGCTGACGTCGCCCAGCGCGCCGCGCGTCGACGCGACGATATCCTCGCCCTGCTTCAGCGCGATTGGTCCTGCCGCCGTATCGAAGGCAAGATCGGGATCGCTCAGTGTGAACTTGCGCAGTTTCACGTCCTGGGTCCAGCCGCCATTCCCGCCGCCGGGTTCCAGCCCCGCCGCCTTGAACCCTTTCGAGACAAAGTCGATGACCTTCGCTTCGGCCCGCGTGGCGATACCCCGCCCTTCGAACGAATCGTCCGACAAGATTTTCACATCTTTTGAAATCCGCGCGGCGCTCAATTGCGGTGGCACGGCCACGGCAGACGATGCCATCGCAAGGACGGCGACAGAGGTCAGGGCAAGGCGCTTGAACATGGACGACTCCGGGAAAAGTATCAACGGAGACTAGAGCGGTGCGCCTTTGTGTCAAGTCACCGCTTGCAGCGTATCGATTTAATACCCAAGTGTACATTTATGGACACAAGACGTTGATGACATAGATTTAGACTAAATCATGTCAATTTTGCGCAAAATTTCGCGAAATGATGTTTAAACTAAGTCGAAAGTTTTTACATCTCAATATCTTGAAACGTTAAATACATTTACCATATCACACTTACAGTGGCCGCTTCGCCCTCTCATCTGGCGGCTTCTGACCAATGGCTCCAAAGCTCATCGGTTAACTTCAGCCCCGGACGCGTCTAGCCCATAGCGTCCGGGGTACTTTTTGTCTGCCCGTAACTTGCAAATCCTGCGGCATCGGCCTACCCTTCGCTTAAGATAGCGCTACCATAAGGCGCCCGGAGGATCGATGTTCAGCCACTTCCTGCGCGCCGGGTGTATTGCCCTGGCCCTGACCGCCACCACTGCCGCACCCGTTCTGGCCAAGCCCAAACAGACCTGGACCACTGCGTGGGCATCGTCGCAGATGACGCCGGACGAAAAGAACACCCCCCCCCCCCCCGACCTGACCGACGCCACCCTGCGCCAGATCATCCGCGTCACCGCGCCCGGCAATCGCATTCGTATCCGCCTGTCCAACGCTTTCGGAACCGCGCCGGTACGTTTCGGCGCCATCGAGGTCGCGAAATCGGCCGCGAACGACAGCGCGCGCATCCAGCCGGACACCCGCCGCGTCGTGACCTTTGCCGGCCAGCTGTCGGTGACCATTCCCGCCGGCGCCGAATACGTGTCCGATCCGATCGATCTTCCCGTCGAGGGCATGACTGACCTCGCCGTCTCGACCTGGCAGCTTGAACCGCCGGAGCGCCAGACCAGCCATCCCGGTGCCCGCGCTCACTCGCA
>CBIHPL010000105.1:0-9453 GCA_966212005.1 uncultured Asticcacaulis sp. | reverse complement strand
GGGCCACATTCAGCGTCGAGGAGGCATCGTTATTGCCTTCCGACGAGAAGGCGCCGACGCGGTAGGAGTTCAGGTTGGCCATGTAGTCGGCGGTCGTCTTGCCGGCGCCCAGGCCGCCTGCGCGGGCCATGACGTCGCCAAAGCCGTCGAACACCGCATTGCCGCCGCCGAAATCGACGTGCAGGAGCGGATTGGAGTTGTAGCCTTCCGGGTTCGGGTTGAGATAACAGCCGCCCAGAGAGCCGGTGACGGCGTTCGAACGCTGCGAGGTCGGGAACTTGGCGCAGATCTCGGCCGGATAGAAGGTGCCGCGCGAGCGGTCGTCCGGATTGCGGAACAGGGTGAATTCACCCGGAGCCGCCGCCTCGTAGCGCCAGTTCGACAGGTCGCCCTGGACCTGGCCGTTCATCGACAGACGGCTGGCGCGGGCGCTGATGAAGCGGGTTTCGGCGGTGAACTTGCCGCCGTTGTCGTACTTCAGCTCCAGGTTATAGTTGGTCGATTCCGAATTGTTGGTGCGGTTGACCGTGAACGAATTCAGCCACTGGGCGTTGATGTCGTAGGACGACACGTTCCACCACGGCGTGCCGTTGGAATCGGTCAGGCCGGTGTCGGTATATTCGTCCGGCGAAACCCAGGTGGCGAAGGCGCCGCCGTCCCAGCGGTTGGAGATGTTCAGGCCCATGGCGCGGTTGTGTTCTTCGAGCTTGGCGTAGAACACGTCGCCGGTCAGGGTCCAGCCGTCGTCCAGCTTGGCCTGGAAGGACAGGTTGGCGCCGGTACGCTTGCGCTGGATGGCGCGGTTGTAGACTTCGAAGCCGTGCGGCGCGATGTAGTTCTGCGGGAAGCCCGCGCCCCAGTCGTTTTCGGAGAAGACGCCGCCGCCGGAGCCGGAATAGTTGTTGCCGTTGGTCGTGTCGCCGATGGCGACGCTGGCCAGGATGCCGACGCGGTCATTGCGCCATGCCGCCAGGGCATTGACGTTGTAGTCGTTTTCCTTGGTGTAGTCGCCGCGCGATGCTTCGGCGGCGCCGGTCAGGCTCAGGCCCTTGGGCAACTGGAAGGGACGGCGCGTCTGCAGGTCGATCGTACCCGAAATGCCGGCCAGCGGCGTGCGCGGATCGACCGACTTATAGACGACGACGCCGCTCATCAGCTGCGACGGCACGTCGAGGAAGTTGGCCTGGGCCTGGCCGATATTGCCGGCCGACAGATACTGTTCGCCGTTCATCAGCGTGTAGGTCTGGCCCAGGCCGCGAATCTGGACGCTGGCGCCTTCACCGGCTTCACGGATGATCTGTATGCCGGGTACGCGCTGCAGCGAGTCGGCGATGGTGGTGTCCGGCAGCTTGCCGATGTCTTCGGCCGAGATGCCGTCGACCTGGGCGATCGCCCGCTTCTTGATGTCGACCGCGCGCAGCTGCGAGCCGCGCACGCCCTTGACGATGACGACCTGGTCTTCCGCGGGTTCCGCCGCGGCGGCCGCCGTGTCCTGGGCGATGGCGCCCGAAGACAGCGCGAGCATCGAAACGCCCGAGCACAGCAGCGTGCTGAATGCCAGCTTCAACGCCTTCTTGCCATTAAGGTGTGATGACATGTGTGATCCGTCCCTAATCCTTGTCCGAGTTATTGCTTATGGGTCACCGTTCTTTGCCGGTGTGTACGCGAACTGATGCCGTGGCCGATTCTCCCAATGTCCGTTTGGACACAATCATAGACATCGATGTCATAAATTACGACATTGATAGATATATGATATTTTGAACATACCCTGCCATTTTTGCTGTTATGTCCGGAAAAAGCGACAAATCCGGCACTGGCACACTTGGCAAGGTGGCCAAAAGATGTCAAGCAAAATGTCATCGATGTCATAAATCGGTTTGAAATGCTAAGCTTTGTCTGACACCATGTTGCAAGCTTGCATCACACGACGGCGCGTCTATAAAACGCACGTGCCGATGACGAGGCAGAGAAGCATTGGCATGTTAGCGTAACCACGGTATGAAATCGTTCAGCCGTCGTGGCGCCCGGGAGTCTTGAAACGAAATTATGTCGACCATTTACGATGTGGCCGAACTGGCCGGGGTTTCGGCGAAGACGGTGTCGCGTGTCCTGAATGAGGACCGGGCCGTCAAGGACAATACGCGTGAGCGTGTCCTCCAGGCCATGAGCAAGCTCGAATACCGGCCCAACAACCAGGCGCGGTCTTTGCGCCTGGGCAAGACCAAGACATCGGTCGGCATGCTGCTCGAAGATCCGGCCAGCGGTTACCAGGGCCGTTTCCACCACGCCATGCTGATGGCGTCGATGGAGACGGGCAACTATGTCGCCATGGAATTGTTCGAACACGGCCAGCCGGATTACCTGGCCGATGTCGACCGCTTCATCACCGACGCTCAGATCCGCTCCATGGTCCTGTTGCCGCCGCTGTGCGACTTCGGACCGCTGAAGGCGCTTTTGAAGTCGCGGAACATCCCGTGCGTTCTGATCTCGCCGACCACGCCGGACAGCCATTATCCGTCCGTCGCCATGGATGACCGGGTGGCGGCGCGCGACATTACCGACTACCTGCTGTCGCTGGGCCATACCAGGGTCGCGCACATTGCCGGCCATCCCGACCACGCAGCGGCCCTGCTGCGCCGCCAGGGTTTCTACGAGGCTTTCGATGCGCAGGGCCTGCCGCGCCCGTCCAGGGACTATATCGCCGAAGGCATGTTCACCTTCAAGACGGGGATCGCGGCGGCGGAACAGCTGCTAAGCCTGCCTGACCGGCCGACGGCCATCTTTGTTTCCAATGACGAAATGGCGGCGGCAGCCTGTTCGGTGGCCCACCGCATGGGCCTCAGAATCCCCGAGGACCTGTCGGTCATCGGCTTCGACGACGCACCGATCGCCTCGGCTGTCTGGCCGGCGCTGACGACCGTTCGCCAGCCCTATCTCGACATGGCCCGCCGGACGCTTCAGATCCTGAATGCAGCCGGCGACATGGTGCGTGCGTCCGATGTCCAGGCCCGCCACATCATTCCGCATGAGCTGATCAAGCGTGAATCGACTGCGCCGTTCAAGGCATGAAAAAAGGCGGCCCCAGGGAGGCCGCCTTCTGATGTCCGGTTCTTGTCCGCGGGTTAGCTGATCCTGACCTTGCGTTCGATGCTGACCAGGGTCTTCGCCTGGGGGTTTGGGACGGCCTTGACGGACGGCGCGGGATCCGGGCTCACCGTCTCGACGTGCGTCACGATCCTGCCGTTCGGCAGGGCGACAACCTTTGTCCTGACAATCACCGAGGTGGCCGTCGCCATGGGTTTTGGTGGTGCTGGCGGGGCGGGCGGCGCCGGGGGCGCCGGGGCTGCGCGAGCGGGGGGGGCGGGTGGCTCTGGGGGCGCGGCCATGGCGGGCAGGGCGGGAACGGCTGGAGGTGCGGGCGGCTCAGGCACGTCCCAATCCTGGCTGAATTCGCCCCCCTTTAACTCGGCCTTGCGGACCTGAAGTTCGATCTTGCGAGCCATGGCTTCGGCCTTGCGGGCCTCGCGCTCGGCGTGCTTCTGGATAGACTTGATGTCGATGGCCTGCTCGGCGGCCTTGCGGCCGAGGATTTCAGCGCGGTAGGCCATGGCCTGGGCATGCTTTTCCATCTCTTCGGCATGACGTGCATGCACGGCGGCATTCTTTTCGGCGACGCGGGCGTCTTCAGCAAGGCGCTCGGCTGCGGCCTGCATTTCCTTCGCACGCGTGGGGTCCGACTGCCGGAACTGTTCGGCCTCGCGGCGCATGTCAGCGGCGGCTTCGGAAAGCCCCTCGACCTGGGCGCGGGCGAGTTCCGCCTGGTCGATATGGGGCTCTACGTCGGCGACCCATGTCCAGGCCGAGTGATGGCCGGTGTCGCCGTCGTCCTTTTGCGGAGCGGGCATCAGGTCCGACCAGAAGTCCTTGGGCTCGACATCGCCGGTGCCGGCTTCGGCCGCAGGGCTTTCCGGACCGGCGTCTTCGGATCCGTCCGAGAAGGCCAGGCTGGACGACAGGCCTGACGAACCCGTTATCGATTCGATCGACTTGATATTGCAGATCCTGGCCAGAGTGCCATCCGTGCCGGCAACGACCTGGGCGGCGGGGATGGCCAGGGCGGCGAGGGTGACCAGGACCACGGGAGCGGCCAAAAGCGCCGGGCGTGAAACTTTACGCGGTGACATGGGATTAGCTCCTTTCGGCGCGTCGCCGAGAATCCTGCGGACACGGGTCAGAAGGGTGGGGCCGGAGCCGTCGCCGTTGAGCGCGACAGCGAGATGGGGCGTTTTGCGGCGCTGTTCTTCGAGACGAAGAAGCGCGGTGGCATAGGTCAGCGGATCGCTGCAGGTCCGCACCGCCGCATCGTCGCAGGCCAGTTCGCGCTGTTCGCGCAAAGTCCGGCCAAGCCACCACACGGCGGGGTGATAGAAGAAAAGGGTCTCAAGCACGGTTTGCAGCAGGTTCCAGGCAAAATCGGCGCGGCGGATATGTTCCAGCTCATGGGCCAGGACGGCATCGATCTGGTCGGGCGACAGTGTCGTGACGGCCGAGACCGGCAGATAGACGACCGAGCGGAAAATACCGACGACGAATGGGCTGTCGATGCCGGGGTGCATGCGGATATGCACATTGGCGAGCCCAAGAAGGCGTGCGGCATGTGCGAACCGGGCGGCCAGCGCCTCCGGGACAGGTTGCGCATTCGCCTTGAGGCGATGAATGGCGCGCAGTCCGCCGACCGTACGTAACGCCAGGAACAGGACCCCCAAGGCCCACAATGCGTCGATCCACGGCAGCAGGCTCATGGGATCAAGACCCTGCGGAATGACGGAGGCGCCAAGCGCTGCGGCTTCCTCGCCCAGCGCCTGTTCGCCGCGTCCGAGCCGCGCCTGCTCCCAGGCAAAGGTCGCGACGGCTGCCGCGGCCATGGCCAGCATGGCGCAAAGGCTTACCGCATATTGAAGGCGTGGACGCAGACGGGGCAGGGCCATCGACGCCAGCTTCGCCACCAGTGCGATCATGGCGCCCTGCCAGCAGAAGTGCAGCAGGGTCAGGCCCAGCGCCTGGAATAAAATCTGAACCTGTTCAACCATGATCAGCCTCTCTTGACCCTGTTTGGTTCTACTTCGTCTTTGCCGCGATCAGCGCGCGAATTTGTTCGAGCTCGTCGTCGCTGGCCGGCTGCAGGGACAGGGCGTGCATGGCCAGCAGCGCCGGCGAGCCCGAGAACAGCTTCTCGCTCAGGTCCTTGAGCAACTGAGTCTGCATGTCCGCCTCGCGCATGGCCGGCGAATAGATGTGCGCCTTGCCGGCTTCCTCGCGCTCGACCAGGCCTTTTTCGGTCATGATCTGCAGCGTCTTCAGCACGGTCGTGTATCCCGTCGAGCGGGTGTCCGACAGGACGTCATGGATGTCGCGAACGGTTGCCGGGCCCTTGGCCCACAGGACGCGCAGGATTTCCAGCTCGGCCTCGGTCGGCTTCTTCAAGGGGGTGTCGGCGGCGGGAGATGATGATGTCATACGATACCTATACGAAGGACTTCGTAACAAGTCAACGAAGAACTTCGTAGACAAGCGCTTCGCAAAAAGCGTGTTGCGGTTTCCGGGCGAGAAGCGCGACAAACAGACAAGGCCGACGGCAAATATGCGGCACGGATTTTTTATAGGTGTCCCCGGCCTTCCTCATCGTGCGGCGACGGAATTCGGCCTTAGCCTCAAGGCCATGAGTATCATCAGTTTCGACAGTCATGATTACCGTCAGCAGGCCCGCCAGCAGGGGCTGCGTTACGTCACCGACGCCCGGCCGGGCTATACGCGCCGCCGCTATGGCAAGTCGTTCGTCTATTTCGACAGTACGGGCGAGCGCATCCGTGACGAGGATGAGATCATCCGCATCCGCAAGCTGGCCATTCCGCCGGCCTATCGCAATGTCTGGATCTGTCCGCTGAAGAACGGCCATATCCAGGCGACGGCGCTGGATGCCAAGGGGCGAAAGCAGTACCGCTATCATCCGGACTGGCGGGCGGCGCGCGACGCGACCAAGTTCACCCACATGCTGGCCTTCGGTGAGGCCTTGCCCAAAATTCGCGCCACGGTGAAACAGCACATGGCGCAGCGCGGCCTGACACGGGACAAGGTCCTGGCGACCGTCGTGACGCTGCTGGAAAAGACGCTGATCCGTGTCGGCAACGATGAGTACGCCAGGAAGAACCAGTCCTATGGCCTGACGACCCTGCGCGACGAGCACGTCGAGGTATCGGGCTCTACGCTCCGCTTCCGCTTCAAGGGCAAGTCCGGCAAGGAATGGAACCTGAAGCTCTCGGACCGGCGCATCGCAAGGGTCGTGGCCGCCTGTGCCGACATCGAAGGCCAGGAACTGTTCAAATATGTCGACGATGACGGAAGGGTCCGCGACGTCACCTCGGGCGACGTCAACGCCTATCTGCAGGAAATCAGTGGCCAGCCGTTCACAGCCAAGGACTTCCGCACATGGACGGGGACAGTGCTGGCGGCAATGGCGCTGCGTGGGCTTGATGCCTGCGACACCCAGACGGGTGCGAAGAAGAACATCGTCGCCGCTATCGAGGCGGTGTCGAAACGGCTCGGCAACACGCCCAGCGTCTGCCGCAAATGCTATGTCCACCCGGAGATCCTCAATGCCTATCTCGACGGTGATCTGGTGTCGCAGATAGAGGCTGACATTGATGACCGGCTGGACGACGAGGGTCTGAACGCGGACGAGCGCAGCGTCCTGAATTTCCTCAAGGGCAGGCTGGCGCCACCCATAGCCGCCGAATAAGTCCGATCTTTATCAAAAACTTATTTTGCCGGGCGCGCAACTCGCGCTAGGTCTTAAGCGGTATGCAGCGGTTCTGGCTGAATATCGCGGTAAAAAGACGAACATGACCGACAGCGTCATTCCAAACGACGCAAGGCAGTTTCTTTTGCGCAATATCGATTCGGTGGCGCAGTGGGAGGGGCTATTGTGGCTGCGCGGCCATGCCGATACGGCATGGGATGCGGCTGCCGTCGCGCGCCATCTCTACATCTCCGAGAGCGAAACCGCCGTCCTGCTCAATGGCCTGGTCGAGCGGGGAATTGTCGCAGCCGAAGACGGCGGGCTTTATCGCTACAAGCCGGCCAGGCCGGAGACCGATGTCCTTGTCGGTTCATGCGCCGATCTTTACCGGCAATATCTTATTCCGGTGACCAAGATCATCCATTCGAAACCCAGCCGCGTCCAGGCCTTCGCCGACGCTTTCCGGATCAGGAAGGACTAAGCATGCTACGAAAAAGTGGGCACCGGTTTTTCGTGCCAAGCATGCGACCACTCAGGAAACAAGGCCTCGCTGCGTTTCCTTTAAAACGCTGCGAGGCCTGACATGGTGGCCGCTGTTATCTATGCCCTGTGCGCGTTGATGGCCCTGGTCTGTGCCTGGCTGTTGCTGGCGGCCTACGGGCGCAGCCGCTATCGCCTCCTTTTGTGGGGCGGCCTTTGCTTCTGCGGCATGACGGTGTCGAACGCCCTTCTGATGATCGACAAGGTTATGCTGGGGCCGACAACGGACCTGTCGCTGATACGGCACGTCATCACCGGCATTTCGTTGCTGATCTTTCTCTATGGCCTGATCTGGGACACGGAATAGCCATGAAACTTATGCTCCTCGGCGCCACCGCCATGGCGTGTTTCACCATAGCCCTGCTGCTGGCGCGCTACTGGATGACGACGCGGGACCGGTTCTTCCTGTTCTTTTCCGCGGCCTTTGTCGTCGAGGGGCTGGACAGGGTGGTGCTTGGCCTGACGCAGACGAGCGATCAGAGCCCTCTGATCTATCTGATCCGGCTGTTTTCGTTCCTGCTGATCGTCATTGCCATCATTGACAAGAACAGATCGATGAACGGGCGATAGAAAATCCCCCTTTCATCCGCGCTGTGGCCGTGCCGGAAGCGGGCTTCGTGCGGTATCACGCATCCATATGGATGTAGGCGAGCACATCCGGGCTGTTGGCTGCTGCCGCCATAAGCACCTTGTTGAGATCCAGCTGCGCGGAGCGCTGGTCCATTTCACCGCTGCGGTATTGCGATGTCACGCGGCGAAGATATGCCCTGAGCGCCACGCGGTCTTCGTCGCCGAAGCGCAGGGAGGTCTGGGATTCGATCTGGTCCTGAAGACCGGAAACCACCCGGTCCTCGGATTCACTACCGTCGAGCAGATGCAGCTGCTCGGCCAGGTAATCACGGCGGGATTGCTGGTTGATGCCATTGATCGGCGCGGAAATCGTGTCGGTCGTCATGGAAGCCTCCGTCCTGAAAACGTGCCCAAACGTCTCACCAATGCCGTCGCGTGGCAACAAAACTCGTTTCACATGCGCGGCACCGCAATTCGCCTGAAAAGTGAATTCACATCTGCTTGATCCGATGCTTATCGCCCGGCGTCAAAGCCCGCACCGTCATTTTGCAGGTGGGCTGATACGGTTGCCACACCTAATTTGTGTGGCGCGATATCGACCCGAAAACCGCTGCACACTTTTGGCGTCGCCGAACTACGTTTCGGATATCGCTTAAGGAGCAATCGCCATGGCCACCGCCACCCAGTCTTCCGGTAACAATACCGCCGTCATCATCATTGCCGTCCTGATCATTGCCGCGCTGGCTGTCGGCGCCGTTTTCATGATGCAGGACAACCGTTCCGGCAGCGAACGCCTGGGCGATGCGGTCGAAGCGCTGCCCAACGGCGTTGACAATGCCGCCGACAAGCTGGGCGACCAGTCGCCGGCCGAAAACGTACAGCGCAATGCCGAGAAGGCTGTCGATCGCGTCAACTAACGCGCCTTTCCAACGGCTTACACATTCGCGTGACAACGCCGGAGACAGCCCCTGTCTCCGGCGTTTTGATTTGACCAGAATATTGACGCGTGCGTAAATTTTGATCCTTGACTTGAGTTGTTGCAAACGATACGACTTCCAGAAAAGATACGCAGGGATAGATATGCCGACCGTTTCCGCCGGACGAACCTTCCGTGAGGCACTGGCTATTGAAAAGCCGCTTCAGGTCATCGGCGCCATCAATGCCAACCACGCCCTTCTGGCCAAACGCGCCGGCTTCCGCGCCATCTATCTGTCGGGTGGCGGCGTAGCGGCCGGATCGCTGGGCATGCCGGACTTGGGGCTAAATACGCTCGACGATGTGCTGATCGATGTCCGCCGGATTACTGATGTCTGCGACTTGCCGCTCATGGTCGATATCGATACCGGCTTCGGACCCTCGGCCTTCAATATCGAACGCACGGTCAAGGCGCTGATCAAGGCGGGTGCCGCCGCCTGTCATATCGAGGACCAGGTCGGCGCCAAGCGCTGCGGCCATCGTCCCGGCAAGGAGATCGTGCCTGCGTCAGAGATGGTCGACCGGGTGAAGGCCGCTGCCGACGCCAAGACCGATCCCGATTTCTTCCT
>CBIHPL010000104.1:0-9476 GCA_966212005.1 uncultured Asticcacaulis sp. | reverse complement strand
CGCTGCGCGCGAAGCTGGGCCGTCCGTTCCTCGGTAACATCGAGCGCAACGCCCGACAATCGGGTGAAGCCGGAGGCCGAGCGTTCGCCGACCGCCTGGCCGCGCGCGTCGATCCACAGGGCGCGCCCGCCGTCGCGCGGTACGCGGAAAGACACGTCGAAGGCGCCGGTCAGGCGCGCGTCCGTCAGGGCCTGGGTGACGGCGCCGCGGTGATCCGCGGCCAGTCGTGCCAGTACCTCGGAACCGGACGCGACGCCGCCGCCGCCCCAGCCCAGCATGACGCCCGTGACGTCGGACATGTAGATCAGGTCCTGTTCGAGATCCCAGTCCCAGATACCGCAATGCGCCGCTTCGACCGCCAGGCGGTAGCGTTGTTCGCTGGCCTGGAACTGAAGCGTCTGGCTGCGGCCGCGCCGCGCCTGATAGATCAGCAACAGGGTGAAGAGCACGCCGACCAGAAGCGGTCCGCCGACAAAGACAAGGCCGGTGATCAGGCTGGTCGATATGGAGAAGAACGGCTGTGTTGGAATGGCATTGAGCACCAGAAGGCCGTCTCCGCCTGCTGCGCCGACCCGCGCCGAGGCGACCTTGACGAAGCCCGCCCCTTCGCGCGCGCCCTGGACAAGGTCGCGGCTGTCGGCGCGGTTGCGCAATTGCAGGGGGGGCACGGCGATGGCTGTATCGGTATCCTGGCCGACGAGCCGGGCATCGGTGGCCGCCAGAATTACGCCGTCCTTATCGACCAGCATGCCCAGGCGGCCGTCGCCGGGCGTGTAGAGGACAGCAGGATCAAGGCGCGCGACCAGCACCACGCCGCCGGTCTTGAGGGTCATGTAGGGCCGGGCGCTGCCACTCAGGCGTGAACTCAAGGCGCTGATGTCCGGCTTCTGGCCGGAACGGCCCGCCGCCGTTTCAGCCGCCTTGCGCAGCAGGGTGTGATCGTCATTTCCGGAAACGGCGGCGATTACACCGTTTCCGGCGTCGACACGGACGATGGCGAAGCTGGACAGGCTGCCGCGCGCCAGGCGCAAACCGTTTTCCGCCGCGCTCAGCGTATCGGATGGGGCCAGGGCAATGCGATCGGCGGTCGCTTCCATGGCCGCGCGCGCCAGGCCCAGGCGCGTTTCCGCGCGGGCTGCGCCGAGCTCCGCGCCTTCGAGCAGGACCTCACCCTGACGGTCCTTGTCCGCGGACAACGAATTGCCCAGTTGCAGCGTCGAAAGCGCGGAGAACAGCGCCATGCCCAGCAAGAGCACAAGTATGGTCAGCCGCATCCACAGCGGCACGGTATTGGGTATGAAGCTGAGGGCCGCCCGCGTCAGGCTGCGGTTGGCGGGGGGCGGGCTTCCGGCGCGCACTTCCGCTTCCGGCCGGGCCGGGTGGATGCGGGAATGTGGGCGCCGTGCCGTCAAGCTTTGTTCCGCTTCGCTTCAGGCCTTTCGCGCGATCCGGCATGATTGCGCAGCGGGCGTCTGGTTCTGGTTTCAGCGCAGATGTCCTGAAACGCTCGGCTTCGGAAATGCGCGCATGTGTTTTGATTCGCGTTAACCAACAGGGTAAACGCCGCGTTAATCCATTGTCGAGAGTCTTAAGTGCCGGTGAATCCAAATAATTTGAATCCAAGGCATCTGAATTCGGCCATTGGCCCAGACGGCCGGCCGGTATCAGCTCTCCGCCGTCTCGCCACGGCCGTTGTTTGGCGGCTGGTGGTCGGCGGTCCAGCCTTCGCGGCGTTCGGGCCCGTCGTATTTCGGGTCCATGCGGCGGCGGCGGTCGGGGCCGAAATAGCTGCTGGTCTTGATGAAGGGGCGGGGATAATCGACGATGGCGACGACCTTGCGGTACAGTTCCTGCGCCGTGACCGGTTTGCAGCAGAACTCGTTGGCGCCGGCGTCGCGTGCCGCCACGACGCGTGAACGCTCCGAGTGCGCCGTCAGCATGATGATCGGCACGTAGCGGTTCGGGCTGTCGGACGAGTTACGCACCAGCTTGACGAACTCGATGCCGTCCAGAACCTCCATCTGGTAATCGGTCACCACGATATCGATCGAGTCGTGCTTCAGGCGGTGAAAAGCGTCAGTGGCGTCCTTGGCTTCGAAAATCTGGGTCGCACCGAAGCCGCGCAGGATCGTTTTGACAATATTGATCATGTGGGCGTTGTCGTCCACCACCAGGAACCTGACGCGTTCGAGGCCTGCCAATATCTCGTCCTTAAGCCCGGGCCCGCGAGGTGGCGGGCAATTGTATAAAGTCTAGAACCCGAATGGCTTAGGAAGAGTTAACAAACCCCTACTGTCGCGCCTTCAAACCCTGCCGCCGTCAGCCTTCCAGCGCCTTGCCCGCCAGTTCGGCGACATTCTTGGAAAGGTTGGGCGCCCTGACTATGGTTTGCAAGGCGTCCTTCATCAGGCTGTTCCACGGGGCGGCATAGAAGCGGAAGCGGCTGAGCGGTTCGATCAGACGCGCGGCCGTCATGGGGTTGAAACGGTCGACCGTCAGCACCTGTTCGCTCAGGAACGCGTAGCCGGCTCCGGACGTGTCGTGGAAGACGCTCTGGTTGTTGGCGAAACCCTGGACGAGGGCGCGCCAGCGATTGGGTGTCCTGGCGTCGAAGTCGGGGTGCGCCTTGAGCATCTGGACGCGTTCCAGCGTGGCGGGATGCGGACAGCCGGCCTGCAGAGCAAACCATTTGTCGATGACGAGGGGTTCGGCCTTGAAGCGATGATAAAATGCATCGAGCGCCTTCTGGTAAGGCTGGCCCTGGACGGGCATCAGGGCTGAAATGCCGCCGACCATGTCGGTCATGTTTGTCGCGTTGACGAAGTGCGCCTCGGCCAGGGCGACGAGACCATCCTTGTTGGCGCTGTCGTTATAACCCGCGAGCATCAGGTCGAGCAGGGCGTTGCGCAACGCTCTGCGTCCTGCGGCCGCCGCGTCCGGGCTGAAGGCCACAGGGGGAATAATCGCGTTATACGCATCGTGCAACAGGGTGTTCAGCCGGCTGGACAACGCCACTTTGAGGTTTGATCGGCGTTTGTGAATGAAGGCCGGATCGATAGGGTTCAGGGACTGGGCCAGATCCGCTTCCGTCGGCAGGGCCAGTATCAGGGCCTTGAACGCGTCGTCGAGCGCGGCGTCTTCAAGACAGGCCTTCAGCCCATCGGCGAAGCTGTCGACAAGGGACGGCGTGGGTTCCGCATCGAGAATAATGGCGCGCGCCAGGCCTTGCGCGGCCTCCCAGCGATTGAACGGATCGGTATCGCCCCGGAACCGGGCAAAGGCGTGGTCGCGCGGCTCTTCGACGGTCAGGATGACGGGCGCAGAGAAGTGACGGAGAGCCGACACGACCGGCTGTTCAGTGACGCCGGCCAGCACGATGTCCTCGGCCTCCCGGCGCAGGACATGCAGCCCTTCGCTGGCCGTGCCGCCATTGTAGGCCATGGGCTCGCCCCGCGTGGTCAGAAGCCCGAAGCGCACCGGAATCGGCACCGGCGACTTGTCCGGCTGGCCTGGCGTCGGCAGCGTTTTCTGGCGCAGCTTCAGCGTCAGGGTATGGGCGCCGGCGTTATAGACGGGGGTGATGTCGAGGCGCGGCGTGCCGGCCTGGACGTACCATTGCAGCCACGGCGAAAAGTCTTCGCCGGTGACGGCTTCGAAGCTCTTCAGGAAGTCTTCGAGCGTCGCGGCCGTGCCGTCATTGCTCTCGAAATAGTGGTCGAGCGCCTTGCGGTAGGTCCCCGGCCCGACATAGGTTTTGAGCATGCCGACGATTTCGGCGCCCTTCTCGTAGATGGTCGCGGTATAGAAATTGTCGATCTTGACGTAGGACGACGGGCGGACCGGGTGGGCCAGCGGCCCGGAATCCTCGGGGAACTGGCGGGCGCGCAGCGCCTTGACGTCCTTGATGCGGGCAACCGCATGGCCGCGCATGTCGCCGGAAAAGCCCTGGTCGCGAAAGACGGTCAGGCCTTCCTTGAGGCAGAGCTGGAACCAGTCGCGGCAGGTGACGCGGTTGCCCGACCAGTTGTGGAAATATTCGTGGGCGATGACGCTTTCGATACGCTCATAGTCGAGGTCGGTCGCGGTCGCGGGGTCGGCCAGCAGCAGCGACGCGTTGAAGATGTTCAGCCCCTTGTTTTCCATGGCGCCGAAGTTGAAGTCGCGCACCGCCACGATCATGAACAAGTCCAGGTCGTATTCGCGGCCATAGACGTCTTCATCCCACTTCATCGACCGCTTGAGCGCATCCATGGCATAGCCGGCGCGGGCCTTCATGCCGGTATCGACGTAGATTCTGAGATCGACCTTGCGGCCGGTCATGGTCGTGAACGAATCTTCCAGAACGTCGAGTTCGCCGGCGACCAGGGCGAACAGGTAGCAGGGCTTGAAGAAGGGATCTTCCCATTGGGCGTAGTGACGGTCATCCGGCAGGTCGCCGGCGCCGATCAGGTTGCCGTTCGACAGAAGGTGGGGAAATGCCGTTTTTGGCGCTTCGATGCGCACGCGGTATTTCGACAGCACATCCGGGCGATCGAGGAAATAGGTGATCTTGCGGAAGCCTTCCGCTTCGCACTGGGTCGCGTACCGGCCCGACGACATGTAGAGGCCTTCCAGCGTCTTGTTGTCCGACGGATTGATCTCGACCTCCGTCTCCAGCGTGAAGGTATCGGGCACGTCGGCAATGGTCAGGGTTTCCGCAGTGACCTGGTAGTCGGCCTGGTCGAGCATCCTGCCGTCGATCGCCACGCTGATCAGCCTCAGGCGCTCGCCCATCAGGACGAGGGGGCCCGGCGCCTGCCGTTGCAGGGTCAGCCGTGCGCGAACCCGCGTTGATTCCGGCGCCAGGGCGAAGTCCAGCTCAACCTCGGGGATGCGGAATTCCGGCGCCTTGTATTCGCTGAGGCGGACGGGCTGAGGGGTATCGGTGCGCATAAGGCAGTCTCCGGAATCAATCCTCCAAGGTCATGGGGCTTCCTCATGACCTTGGCAAGCGCAAGTGCGCGCCCGAGCGGGCCGCGCTCAAAAAGCGAAGCGTTAGCGCATCGTCAGCGAGGAGCCTCGCAGCGACTGAGCGCTAATTGCTGTCGATGTGGGGACTCATTTCAAAGATTGCAGCGCCCGGCAATTGTTTTGCTGTGCGATAAAGTAAGAAACCCGCCGCTGCATCGGGCAGGGCGGGCGATTTTTTAGGCCGTTGTCTGTTTCGGTGTCGTCAGCGCGTCGCCGTCGATGATCTTGCGCAACTGTTCGGCGCGTTTGGCGAGGGTAATGACCTCGTCGTCGACATCGGTATTGTGGCGCACATAGTCGCGCAGTTCCTTGGCGATCTTGTACAGCGCCGGCGCCGCGGCGATCAGTCGGGACTGCATTTCGATCAGGTCGGGATCGCGCTCATATTCGGCGCCCGGCACGCGCCAACCGCCCCAGTCGTTCACATCGGTGACGACGACCGGATAGGTGCCGGGGAAGGGATGGTGACGGCTTTCTTCCGGGCTCTGCCATTTGTTGCGGGCGCGCATCAGGCGCCAGTGGCCCAGGCCCGTCTCCTTGTCCGGGGCTTCGCCGCCGCGGCTGTCGGCGCTCAATTCTGCCGCCGAGAAATCGCGTCCCAGTCCGCAGTCATAGGTGACGCGGACGGGTTCATCGAACCCCTTGACCCATACGGGATTGACCTTGTCGATGACGGCCCAGGTGCCGACCGGTTCGACATAGACCCGCTGGTGGCGGTGGAAGGAGGCTTTTGCCATGGAAATCCCTGGTTTCGTTCAGGCTGGTCGTCAGTCTTACGGCAAAAAACTTTAGAAATGGCAAAGGACCGGTATTCGGATATTTTGTTGCTGGCGCAACATGGTCCATAATGTGAAAAAATTTCAGGAAAATTTTTCATAATACAAAGACTTGTTTTTACTGAACTGTTATCGCTACCTGTTCGCCGCGGCACCTCTCTGGTGTCGGATGAACTGCTTTGCAGTGCACAAATTTCCCGCTAATCTAGGCTGAATGTCGTGATTTCGACGTGCGTATTGGGCGGATACCCAAACGACGAGACCGTCGGATCGGGACCGATAAGCGAATGCGGCAGGCTGTGCGCGCGTGTGTTTGTGTGGGAGGCGGATGCCATGGATGACACTTCTATTGATCCCGTAAGGCATCATATCGCCCTTCTCGACGGGCTGTTGCATGAGGCCGTGCGCGATTTCGGCCGCGGCCATGTCCTTGACCTGATAGACAGTCTGATCGCCGGCAAGTGCGACCTCGGCTCTCTGAGCGAGTCGGAGGCGGCGCATGCGGCCCGCATCATGACCTGCCTGTCGACCTTGCAGGTCATCTCCGAGGATGTCGACCAACTCAAGCTGGTCGACAAGTTCACCGCGTCGGATGGATCGCAGGTGGCGACGACCTTGACCAATGCCGTTGCCTCGGCAAGGGGCGAGGGCATGACGCAAGATGAGGTCGAACACATTCTGGGGGGTATTCTGGCGTCGCCGGTTTTCACCGCCCACCCGACCGAAATGCGCCGCGCCAGCGTCACCATGCGCGAAACGGAGATTACCCAGCTGCTGCAGGCCTATGAGAAGGCCGGCAATGCCGATCGAAAGACGATTGAGGACGACCTTTACCGCGCCATCGCGCTGTTGTGGAACACCCGCCTGAACCGGCCGGAGCGGATTACGGTCAAGGATGAGATCAACAACCTTTTGGGCCATGTCGAGCGCTCCATTCTGCCGGCCCTGGTGGCACTCTACGGCGAATGGGGGCGTAATCTCGAAATTGAACGCGCCTTGCCGAGCGTGCTGAAGCTGGGGACCTGGATCGGGGGCGACCGCGACGGCCATCCGCATGTCGACGAGGTTACGCTCAACTACGCCATCAAGACACAGGCGCGCCTGGCCTTCCGCTTCTATTTCGGCCAGCTCGAGCAGCTCGATACGGAACTGACCCTGTCGGATGAACTGACCAAGGTGTCCGAATCGCTGCTGGAGATGTCGCGCAAGTCGATGGACGGCAATATCCATCGCGTCGATGAGCCGTACCGCCGCGCCATCGCCTGGATCAAGGACCGCCTGGCGCGGACGCGCAACCTGATCCTCGATGAGGATGACCGCCGTGGCAATGTGGCGGCCCCGCCCTACGAGACCTGCGAGGCCTTTATCCGGGACCTGAAGGTCATCTGCGACTCGATCGCCGAGCACGGTGGCAGGCGCATGGTCGGCAAGACGCTGAAAAGCCTGATCCGCATCGCCCGGTCGTGCGGCTTCCACCTGCTGACCATCGACCTGCGTCAGAATTCGGACGTCCATGAACGCGTCGTCGCAGAACTGTTCACCCAGTCGTCGGAACTGGTCGACTATCTCGGCATGTCGGAAAGCGAGCGCTGTTCGCTGCTGCTGGCGGAACTGACCAATGACCGCGTCCTGCGCTGGCCCTATGCCCGATATTCGGACGAGACGCGGCGCGAACTCAAGATCATCGACGCGGCGGCAGCTCTGATCAGGACCTTTGGTCCGGAAGCATTCGGCGCCTACATCATCTCCAAGGCGGCGTCGGTTTCCGACATCCTGGAGCCGCTGGTCCTGCTGAAGCAGGCGGGGCTGGTGCGCGGCGGCCCGCAGCCGCATACCATGATCAAGATTTCGCCGCTGTTCGAAACCATCGGCGACCTGGAGGCGGCGCCCGAGATCATGAAGAAGTGGCTCGGCAACTACGCAGTCCGCTCGCTGATGGGGCGGCCCCTGATTCAGGAGGTCATGCTCGGCTATTCCGACTCGAACAAGGATGGCGGCTACACGGCGTCGCGCTGGTCGCTGCACAAGGGATCGAAGGCGGTCAAGAAGGTTTGCGACGACTCGAAGGTGCAGCTGCGCCTGTTCCACGGCCGTGGCGGAAGCGTGGGGCGCGGCGGTGGTCCGGCTTTCGAAGCCATCCTGGCCCAGCCCGAAGGCACGGTCGGTGGCCAGATCCGCGTGACCGAGCAGGGCGAGATGATCGCCCGCAAGTTCGGCAATCCCAGGGTGGCGCAAAAGACGCTCGACGCCTTTGCCGCAGCGACCTTCCTGGCATCCAGGCCCAACGGTCATACGGTGCGTCCGGCCGGTGACAGCGAGCTCGAAGCCCGCTTTACGCCGGTCATGGACCGGATTTGCGAAGCATCGTTCAAGGCCTATCGTGGCCTGGTCTATGACGATCCGCATTTCCTGGCCTTCTTCCGTTCGGTAACGCCGATCTCGGAAATCTCGGGGCTGAAGATCGGTTCGCGCCCGGCATCGCGTACGGCATCCGGCAAGATCGAGGATCTGCGCGCCATTCCATGGGTGTTTTCGTGGTCGCAGTCGCGCCTCATGCTGCCGGGCTGGTACGGCTTCGCCGCCGGCGTGCGTGAGGCCGGTATCAGCGATGCCGAGTTGCAGGAGATGGTGAAGTGGGACTTCTTCGACGTCTTCCTGGCCAATATGGAAATGGGCATGGCGAAGGCCGACATGGGCGTGGCTGAGTCCTACGTTGCCCTGGCGACCGAGCCGGAAGAGGCGAAGCGCATCTTCGCCACCATCCGGGCGGAGTTCGACGATACGGTCGCGCTCATTCTGCGCATCCGCGGCGCTACGACACTTCTGTCGACGCATGATCGTCTGCGCGGCCAGATCGAGCGTTCTAAGCCGGTTCTGGACGCGTTGAACCGGTTGCAGGTGCATCTGATTGGCCGTCTGCGCAGTGGTAACGATCACAAACTGGTGCAGCTGGCGGCGCAACTGACCGTCAACGGCATCTCGGCGGCACTCAGGAATACCGGTTAAGGCGCGTCTGCCCACACGAGGGGAGAGGTGGCGCGCGTGGGCGTCGGATGAGGGGTTTCAACAGTTTCAGCGCGTGCTGTCGCGCCAGTGAGCCCCCTCACCCTGACCCTCTTCTCTTGAAAGCGGAGAGGGGACTGCGTAAGCGCTCAGGCGTTACCCGAACTCATTTTTTCCGTTAGCGCTAACAATTGTGTAATGGCCTTGTTTCGTAAGGCCAAGTTCCTCTATATGGGACTTCAGGACGCCGCGTGGATGGCGTCGGACATTATGCGCCCACGTCAGAGAACCTGCCGCAGGATGCAGTAGACGACAACGCTGTCATGAGTTTTTGAGGCCTGTGGCCTGACGGAAGCGACGACGGTCAATCAGGGAACAGGTTTCATGGCGATATCCTCCAGCGCGCGACAGCAGGTCTTTGTCCTTGTCGGTGGCACCGGCGACCTGGCCATGCGGATGCTGTGGCCGTCCCTGGCCATGCTCGACCAGGACGGCTACCTGGCCGACGACCTGCGCATCATCTCCGTGGCGCGTGAGGATTGCGGCACCGAAGTCTGTGTCGATCGCATCGGCAATGCGGTGCAAAAACGTATCGGTGCTGATCTTGAGGCCGCCACCCTGCCGCGCTTTCGCAAGCGTATCGTCCACGTTGCGCTGGATGCCGCGAACGACGACTGGGGTTCGAAG
>CBIHPL010000103.1:0-9515 GCA_966212005.1 uncultured Asticcacaulis sp. | reverse complement strand
ACCCGCCAGGAGCGGCTGGTCGAGGACCTGCTGGATCTGAAGCGCAGGGACGCCGCCACGTTCAAGGCGGTTATCGCTGCGGTCAACCTGCCCTGAGCCAAGACACGGCCAGTTTCTTATCGATTATTGATAATTGTCCCGCTACCCCGGAAAACAGTAGCTTGTTCCGGGGGAAGGCGATGAACGTGTCCGTAGTGTCAGTTCGATGACACAGAGTATATTTCCAGTCACTGCTTGTCCCATGGCCGCAGCGATTCGCGACCATGATTGGTCAGGGACGCCTCTTGGACCGATCACGCAATGGTCCCAACCGCTGAAGACTCTGGTCGAAACCGTGCTCGCGTCCCAGTTTTCCAGTTGCCTCTACTGGGGACGCGACCTGATCGCCATCCACAACGATGCGTTCCTGTCCGTTCTGAACGGGCGAACAGGTACGCTCGGGAAGCCCATGGCGGATATCTGGACGGACGTCTGGCACGACATCGGTCCCATCGCCGCCAAAGCGCTGGCTGGTGAAGCGACCTTCGGCACGGATTTCCGTATCGAGCCGGAACGCAGCGGCGCGCGAAAAGAAGCCTTCTTCACCTTCTGCTACAGTCCGGTGCGCGATGAGACGGGCGCCATCGCAGGAATGCTGGCGACGGTGCTGGAAACCACGGCCAGGGTCGAGGCTGACCGCCGCATCGCCGACGACCTGCTGCGGCACAAACGCATCTTCGAACAGGCGCCAAGTTTCGTCTGCATCACGCATGGCCCTGACCACGTCTACGAATTCGTCAATCGCGCGCACCGCGACCTGTTCAAGAGCGGCGACTGGGTCGGCAAGCCGCTGCGCCAGGCGTTCCCGGATCTTGACGGCCAGGGCTTCTACGAGATCATGGACCGCGTCTACGCGACGGGCGAACGATATGTCGGCCACGCCGTGCCGGTCCGGTTTCACGCGATTGAAGGCCGGCGCGACGAGTTGCGCGTTCTCGATTTTGTCTACGAGGCCCTCAGGGACGATGCCGGCCAAGTCCACGGCATCTTCTGCGAAGGCTTCGACGTCACTGAAGCGCATCAGATTCAGCAAGTCCTGGCCGACGAGCGTAACACTCTGGAAACGCTCAACAGTCTTGGGCGGACCCTTGCCTCGTCACTGGATCTTCAGGCGCTGGTGCAACTGGCGACGGATGAAGCAACGCGTCTGACCGGCGCGAATTTCGGCGCCTTCTTCTACAACGTCATCGGTGACAGTGGCAAAGCCTTCCTGCTCTACACCCTGTCGGGGGCCCCCAAGGAAGCCTTCTCGAAGTTTCCGCATCCGCGCGCCACCGACCTGTTCGGCCCGACCTTTCGCGGTGAAGGCACCATTGTCTGCGACGATGTCACGAAAGACCCCCGTTACGGGCACTGGGCGCCGCACCACGGTATGCCGAAGGGCCATTTGCCCGTGTGCAGCTATCTGGCCACCCCGGTCGTCTCACGCACCGGCGAAGTCATCGGCGGCCTGTTCATGGGGCACGATCAGCCCGGCGTCTTCGATCAGCGCGCTGTCCGGCTCCTTGAAGGCATTGCCGTCTACGCCGCGACAGGCATCGACAATGCCCGCCTGTATGAAAAGACCCAGACCAAGGAACGCCGCCTGCGTTTTCTGTCCGAACTCGACGACGCCACGCGCACGGTCGATGATCCATGGACGATCATGGACATCAGCACGCGCCTGTTGGGCCAGCACCTGAACATCTCGCGTTGCGCCTATGCCGACATGGAGGATGACGAAGACCACTTCACCATCCGCGCCGACTATTGCGCGCCCGGCATCGCCTCGACCGTCGGCCATTACAGCCTGGACCTGTTCGGTTCGAAGGCGGTCCACGACCTCAAGGCCGGCCGGACCCTGGTTCTGCGGGATATCGCAAAGGAACTGACCCCCGAAGACGGCCGCGAGATGTTCCACGCCATCGGAATCAACGCCATTATCTGTTGCCCCCTCGTCAAGGACGGCCATCTGAAGGCGCTGATGGCGGTGCACCAGACCGGCGCGTACGACTGGAGCGATGCCGAAATCCGCCTGGTCGACACCGTCGTTCAGCGCTGCTGGGCGCATATCGAGCGCATTCGCAGCGAAAGGGACCTGCGCGACAGCGAGAGGCAGTTCCGCGACATGGCGGACTCCATCAACCAGATGATCTGGGTAACGCGGCCGGACGGCTTCCACGAATACTATAACCGTCGCTGGTACGAGTATACGGGCGCACCCAGTGGATCGACCGATGGCGAAGGCTGGAGCGGCATGTTCCATCCCGACGACCAGCCCCGCGCCTGGGAACGGTGGCGATATTCGCTGGAAACCGGCGAACCCTATGAGATCGAATACCGGCTGCGCCGCGCCGATGGCGTCTATCGCTGGGCGCTGGGCCGTGCGGAGTGCTTACGCGACGATACCGGCGCCATCGTCAAGTGGTACGGCACCTGCACCGATATCCAGGACCTGGTCGATGCCCGCACCGCCGCCGAAGCCGCCAGCCAGGCCAAGACGGAGTTCCTGGCCAATATGAGTCACGAAATCCGCACACCGATGAACGCCATCATCGGCCTGTCGACTCTGCTGGGAGCCAGCAAACCCCTGACGCAGAAACAGCAGGACTTCATCCGGACGCTTCAGCTCAGCGCGGATGCCCTGCTGGCCCTGATCAATGACCTGCTCGACATTTCCAAGATCGAGGCGCGCAGCATTGAGATCGAACAGATACCGTTCGACGTCGTCCGGACGTTGCAGGAAGTCATCAGCATGATGGCCGCCCGCGTGCGCGAAAAAGGCCTGACCTTCACCAGCGACGTCGAATGCGCGGAGAACCGGATGTTCGTCGGCGATCCGAACCGCTTCCGCCAGATCGTCCTCAACCTGTGCAGCAACGCCGTCAAGTTTACCGAAACCGGCGGAGTGCACATGTCGGTCACCTGCCAGGCTGACGCGGCCGGATGGGAGAGATTGTGCGTCAGCATCCGCGACACCGGCATCGGCATTGCGCCTGACAAGATCGGCAGCATCTTCGACAAGTTCAGCCAGGCCGATTCCTCGATCAGCCGAAAATATGGCGGCACTGGACTGGGACTGGCCATAACCAGGACCCTCGTCGAAATCCTGGGCGGTACGATCGGTGTCGAGAGCGAGCCTGGCGTGGGCTCGGTCTTTACGGTCTGCCTGCCCTTCGCCATCGCGGAGACCGAGACAGAGGCGGAGACCGGACGGGCGGTGCGGCCGCAGGGCGAAGCCAGGGGACATACAGTGCTGCTGGTCGAAGATTACGAACCCAATGTCTTCGTCGCCCTCTCCTTCCTGGAAGCCTTCGGATATGCCGGGCACGTGGCCAATAACGGCCTGGAGGCGTTCGAGCTGGCGACCGTCGGAGACTATGCGGCAATCCTGATGGATGTGCAGATGGCCGGCATGAACGGGTTGGAGGCTACGGGGCTCATCCGGGAATTCGAACGCCAGAATGGCCGGCCACGTGTGCCCATCATCGGCATGACTGCTCATGCCCTGTCAGGCGACCGCGAGCGTTGCCTGGCCGCCGGCATGGACGACTACCTGCCCAAGCCCTTCAATCCCGACGACATGCACGACATGCTGGACCGCCTTACGCGGCAGATGTCTTGACGGCCGGACCGGACAGAAACGCCTGAAGGTCGGCGAGGGACTTGGGCCGGCTGAAATAGTAGCCCTGCAGGAAATGACAGCCGGCCAGCTTGAGCAGGCGGACGTGGTCTTCGGTTTCGACGCCTTCGGCCGTTACCGCCAGCCCCAGGGCGTTGGCGATGTTGACCGTGCCCGCCACAAGCGCGGCCGCCTGTGGATCGCGGTCGACCTTGCCTGCCAGCGACTTGTCGATCTTGATCTTGTCGAAGTTATAGCGGCGCAGATAACCGATACTGGAATAGCCGGTGCCGAAATCGTCGAGCGCGATGGAAACGCCCAGCGCCTTCAACGTACCGACGGCCGAAATGGCGCGTTCCGGATTTTCGATCAGGTAGCCTTCGGTCACTTCCAGCTCCAGCCGTTCGGCCGGAAAGCCGGTCTCGGCCAGTATGTCGGCGACCTTGCTTTCGAACTGGGCATCGCGGAACTGCGCCGGTGAAATATTTACGCTCAGGCGCACCCCGTCCATGTGGAGGACGTCCTGGCAAGCCTTGCGCAGCACGAACTGACCAAGCGGATGAATAAGGCCGCTCGATTCGGCAAGGGCGATGAACTGATCCGGATAAAGTTCGCCTTCGGGGCGTCGCGGCCAGCGCACCAGCGCCTCTACCGACGTCACGGCCTGGGTGCGGGCGTCGACGATCGGCTGGTAGACAACGTCGAACTCGTCGCGCGTCAGGCCGTTGCGCATGCCGGTCTCGATCGCCTGCTTGCGCAGCCGGGCCGCGTCCAGTTCACCGTCATACCAGGTGATGCGCGCCTTGCCGGTGCTTTTCGAATGGTACATCGCCATGTCGGCGCGGCGGAAAAGTTCCTGGCTGCGGCAGACCTTGAGGTCGCCGGCGGCAATGCCGATGCTGGCGCCGATCTGCACCGTACGCTCACCGATCCGGATCGGCGTGGTCAGGAAGGCCAGGGCCGTTTCCGCGAACGTCTGGCAGTGGGCGTCGGCATCCTTGCCGCCCAGCAGCATCGCGAATTCGTCACCGCCCATACGCGCCAGGACACCATCCTTGGGCAGGAAGCCCTTGAGGGCGGCCGCCACGATCATGATCAGCTTGTCGCCCGTCGAATGTCCATAAACGTCGTTGACGTCCTTGAAACCGTCAAGATCGATGAAGACCACGCACTTGTGCACGGGCCCACGCATGGCGCCGAACTTCTGCAAGCGTTCGAACAAGGCGCGGCGATTGGGCAGGCCACTCAGATTGTCGGTCAGCGCGAAGGTGCGCGCCACCTGTTCATTGTTCGACAGCTTGAACAGGCTGTAGCCGGCGACGGCAAAAACGAGCAGGACAATGCCGCCGATCAGCCAGGCGATCATCTGGATCTGCGGACCGGCGGCACGCACCGCTTCGGCGCCGGGCTGGCTCAGGTTCCAGGTCAGGCGTCCAACCTCCTGCCCCCCTGCATCCGTAAGCGTCAGATAGGGTTCTTCCGAACCGGCCTTTACCGTCGACCGGATGCCGTCGATCCGGAATGTACGTGACAGGTCCTTGAGCATGGTTGCCGACAGATGACGTGTCATGACCAGATAGCGCCTGGTCTTGCCAAAGTTCAGCACACCATCGGTCGGCCGCACCAGGCCGATGCCAACGATGGCGACGCCGTCCTGCATGTAGGTCAGGCCGGAAACCGGCATGGCGCCGGTACGAAGGCGTTCGCCATGCACACCGATGAGGGACGCAAACCCGTTGCCAAACATCTGAAGGTTGGCGCCAGGTTCCGCTTTACCGTTCCGATAGCCATGCAGCACGCGGAAATTTTCATCGAGGACGTAGATGCCGTCATAGCTGTTCTCGTCGCGCGCCAGCACACCCCACGTGTCGTAAATCCATTCCTTGTCACGTTGCGAACGATAGACCTTGTCGACGGCGTCGTCCCAGACCGTGTTGTCCCTGACCTGAAAGGTCATCCGCTCGATCGTCGTCTGGATCGCGCCCTGAACGGATTCGGTCGAACGGACGGCATAGATCTCATTGGCCTTGTCGGTAACGACGGCCAGGGACGAATACATCAGGGCGATGATCGCCACCAGAAAGCCGACACACCCCAGCCCCACCAGACCAAACAAGGTCCGGGCCTTGGGTTCGATATGCAACCCTGAGAACAACTTCTGCATTCTGCCACCAATTCGATGGAACGCTTTTCGCGCGTTCCCATAATCGGAGGCATAGTGCGGCAAAAACGTGAATTTCTCGCTTACGCGGCTACCCCTTCCGGAGCCCCGCGGTGCAGCCGGTCCGGAAGCGCCTCTCCTTCGGGCACGAAGTCCATCGCCACCGAGTTCAGGCAATAGCGCAGGCCCGTCGGACGCGGACCGTCTTCAAAAACGTGTCCCAGGTGCGAATCGCAACGGCCGCAACGGATTTCTATGCGCACCATACCGTGCGAGCTATCGCGCAGGTTACGGATGTGGTCGACGTCGATGCACTGAAAGAAGCTGGGCCAGCCTGAACCAGAGTGAAACTTGTCGCGCGATGAGAACAATGGCAGGCCACAGAGGTTGCAGACGTACGTGCCCTCTTCCTCGTATTCGTCGAACTTGCCGCAGAACGGTGGCTCGGTCCCGTGGTCGAGCAGTATCCGGCGCGCCTCCGGATCGAGGCGGGAGGCCAGTTGCGTGATCGGCTCCGGCGTGGGAGGCGTCAGGTCGAAACCGAGGGCGGACTTGGACGGTGTGGGGTGGGTCATGGACGGTCCCTTGCGAATGTGCCCTTAGAGAATGATGCGTTTGGATCGAACCGTCATCATGCTCTAGGTTAATGTTTTGTCGCGATGTTCAGCCAAAAACCGCTACACACTTTTTGGCATATCGCTTTAATATACTGTCTCTTCGCCATCCCAGTTACGGGTATCACGGAATTTTTTACGGAATTCCGCCCATTCGGCCGCGGACTGCTCGAAAATGTGCAGGTCGTGACGGATGCCGTCCTTCAGCGTGTGGTCCTTCAGCACGCCAACGTGACGGTACCCGTTGAATTGCTGGAGCCTTATGGTGCGTGCGTTCCAGTCGACGACGTGATTGACGATCTTGTGCAGCCCCATGGTGAAGAAGGCGTGATTCAGCGTGCCCACGAAGTTGTAGATGGTCAGCTCGCGTGGGGCATCCTGCGCACCGATATAGACGCCCAGCTCGCCGATCTGCGATTGGCGGTCGGTCACCGTAATCGAGGCATAGCCGACATCTCGGCCCTCGATACGAATGATGGCATGCTGGTAGTCGTCGCGCGCATTGCTTCGCTCTATCCACGCCTGCTGGCGCCCGATGTCGTACGGCACGTCGGTCAGCATGTACTTCGTGATATGTGGCGCCGTGCGCCAGTCGAGCAGCAGTTTGGCGTCGTCGACCGTCGGCCGGCGATAGGACAGATAGTTAAACACCGAACATGGCCTCCACGATACGTTGCGCACCCTTGCCGTCGACAACGGCATGCCCGCGCATGGCAATCTCTTGCAATCCCTCCGGATCGCTCAGCATGGCGTCGACCAGCACTTCCAGGTCGTCGGGCAGCCCGTGGCGGACGTCGATAACCGGAAACGGGCATGACCGAAGCGCTGCCGACTGGTTGTCGTAGACGACCAGAACAAGGGCCGGCAGGGCCATGGCCGCGACCTCTCCGACACTGCCGCCGGCTGCGGTCACAACCAGGGTTGTACCGGCAAGAATGTCGGCGACGCTTGGCGGATCGACGAACAGCTCGACATTGACCAGGTCGCGCGCCGTGTCCCGCAACAGGCCGATATGGGCATTGGCCGGACCGGCAATAACGCGAATGGCCCGGTCAGGAAAGGCATAGTGCAGCCGCTCCGCCACCACAACGGTCAGTCCGCCCGGATCGCTGCCGCCGAACATGACCGCGATCGCCGCGCCACTCCGACCAGCCGGAGCTGTGAGGAATTCCTCGCGGATCATGGCGTAGCTGGCGCCCAGCAACAGGCCGGCGTGGGTCTTGTTGCCATAGCCCATATCAAACGCCGCATCGGCGGCATTGATCAGCAGGTCGCAGTCATAGGTGTCGAACGCATTGAGATCATCGACCACCGCCAGACGCGCCAGGGCGTGCAGGGCGCGGTGATAGCCTTGAGTCGCCTTGTAGCTGTCGACCATAAGCCAATCTTCCGGCTCGATCCCACAGGCAGCAATGGCTTCGATATCGTTGCCCAGAGCCTGACCAATGACCTGCACCTGAGCGCCGATGGCATCGACCCGGCGGGTGATCGCAGGGACGTCCTCGCTCATCAGAAAGGTGACCTCCAGCCCGCGGCCACTGGCACGTTCGGCAACGGCAAAGCAGCGCATGAAGTGGCCCATGCCGATCTGGGCGGAAGCTTCGGTGCGGATGAACAGCCTGGCCATGGCCCTATGCCACGCGGACAACATCATGCACCGACGGTGCATCCGTGCGCCACACGGCCGTCGACCAGGACCAACCGACGCCGAAGCCGCACAGCAGGAAGGTCTGGTCACCACTGACGGGACGCCGGGTCAGATGGTCGCAGATGGCCAGGGGAATGGAGGTCGACGAGGTATTCCCGAAGTCGCGAACGGCGTAGACCATCTGTTCGTCGCGGGCCTTGATCTTGTGCCCCAGGGTCTTGAGCATCATGGCATTGGCCTGGTGCAGGATAACATGATCCATGGCATCGATGGTCGTCCCCGCAGCCGTCAGGGCGCGCTCAATGCTGGGCGCCACCTGCTTGAGCGAAAAGGCCATGACCTGGGTGCCGTCCATGAACAGTTCCGGCTTGCCGGGTTCCGCCAGGCCACCCGTCCTTGAAATCAGGTAGGGCGCGCCCGATCCGTCCGATCCGAGGTCGAAGGCAATTGATCCGCGTTCGGACGATTCCAGCGCCGTTACGGCCACCGCGTCTCCGAACAGCGGCATCAGGGCCCGGTTGGTTTCGGAAATCATGCGCGTCGTGATATCGCCGCTGACCAGCAGCGCGCGCGCAATGCCGGCGCCCTGCATCATGGCCGACGCCACCGACAGGCCATAGACGTAGCCCGAGCAGCCGAGCGCGATGTCGAAGGCGGCAACGTGGGTGCCGAGCCCCAGCCTGTGCTGCATGACGCACGCGGTCGAAGGCAGCGGATAGTCGGGTGTCTGGGTGATGACAATGACAAGGCCGATCGACGCCCTGTCCCAGCCGAGCTTGTCCAGAAGGCGCTCGGCGGCAATGCAGCCCAGGTCGGAGACCGTGTGCGTATCGGCGATCGGACGGCGTTCGATACCCGTCGCCTTGACGATCTTGGCCATGACCTCTTCACCGAAGCTGGCTGCAAGATCGGCATTCTCGCTCACCCGTTCGGGCAAGGCGGTGACGATGCCTCGCAAGGCCGGCGCTTTGGCGATGAAGCTGGTCAACTGGTCAGCCCTCCGTCGACCGTCAGAACCTGTCCGGTGATGAAGGCGGCGTCTTCCGACAGCAGGAAGCGGACGAGGTGCACGACGTCAGACAGTTCGCACAGGCGGCCAAGCGGTGTGCGCCTGACGATCTGGTCAAGCTGCTTGTCGTCCAGTCCCTCGGACAGGGCGGTCTTCATGTAGCCGGGCGCGACCGAATTGACGGTGATGCCCAGTCGTCCGACCTCGCGCGACAGGGCGCGGGTGAAGCCGTCCATACCCGCCTTCGACGCGGCGTAGGCCGTCAGGCCGGTATAGCCGCGCGACCCGGTGATCGACGAGATGTTGATGACCCGGCCAGGTTTACGCGTCTTCATCATCTGACGCAGGCCTGCGCGCGCCAGGCAGATGGCGCCGGTCAGGTTGACCTGGAGCACCTTTTCGATATCTGTTACCGGCAGGGTCGACAGAATTCCTTCGACGGA
>CBIHPL010000102.1:0-9518 GCA_966212005.1 uncultured Asticcacaulis sp. | reverse complement strand
GCGCGGATTCCTTCCGCGACCGAAGCGGCGCGGACTTCATCAGGATCAATAATCAGTACGTGCATACGCGTGTGAACGGGGCCTCACCGCAAAGGTATGTTGCGACGCGGCAAAAGGCATATCACATCACAGAAACATTCCGTAACGATTACTCGCCGTGCAGATGTTTCCACGGGTTGTCGACCTTGTTGCCGACAAAGTCGTCATAGGTCGTGCCGTCGACCGGATAGCCGACCCCCATTGTCTTGGAGTCGCGCCAGGCGTCGGTAAGCACGTCGCGCAGGTCCGCAGCACCCTTGCCGAGCGCCTTGGCCAGGAAGGTCTTGCCACGGGGATCGGCGCCTTGGAAGCCGCCTTCCTTTTCGGTTGCGTACATCGGTTCGATCCCGTTCCAGCTCTTCATCAGGCGCTCGGCGAAACAGATATCGATCCTGGCCGTACAGGCGGCCGGCGCTCCCATATTGGCGCGGACATCGGCGGGCGTCAGGTTCGCCGACACGAATTCGGCTTCGATAGGGCCGTGTACCTTTTCGTTCGTGTAGCCCTTGGGGTTGGGATAGTCGCCCCAGCCGTTATAATGGATGCTGAGATGCATCGGATTGGTCGAGTCGCCGACATAGTGCGACAGTATGCCTATGTCGCGCAGCATCACCTGTTCGCGGCGCAGACGGTCGGCGCGGTACCACGCCTTTCTGACCTTGTCCGTCTCACGCGTTTCCATCAGGCTGAGGACGCGCCATTGCGCCATGTCCTTCACGACTTGCTGATAGGCATCGACCAAAGCGTAGGGCAAGTAACCGGACTTCCACGGATCCGAACCGGCAGCGCGTGTGGCGGCGTCGAAATCGAAGCGCGTGCCCGGCAGATTGTCGAGGGTATGACCCGAAAAGGTCTTGCCCTCATCGGTCAGGTCGACGAAGTGGGCGGCATTACGGTCCGAGTCGTGGACCTTGCCCGAATTGCGCCAGCGGTCGGGCTCACGCGAGAACTCACCGACGCTGGAAATGGCCAGCGGCGTACGCAGGAAGGCCGGCAGATGCGAGGGCAGGGCGCGCATCGCTTCTTCGCCGATCATGCGATGGCCATGATCTCCCCAGGCCAGAGCCTGGGTGGCGATCAGCGAGCCCATGATCATTGTGGTCACAAGCGTCTTGAATTTCATGGTGCCTACCTTCACGTTACGCATACTGTTACAGGCTTAACCATGGCCCGTGTCAACTCTATGAACGAAGGCCTAGTCAGTTTCCGGCGCCAGCGTGACCTTCAGCCCGTTGAAATCCTCACGCATGATGATCTGGCACGACAGGCGCGAATTGCGCTTGACCATAAAAGCCTCGTCGAGCTTCTCGTCCTCTTCGTCGCTCTTTTCGACCAGCCTGGGCAGCCACTCATTATCGACATAGACGTGGCAGGTGGCGCATTCCAGCGCGCCGCCGCATTCCGCCTTGATCGGCAGGCCGTTGTCGCGGATGATTTCCATGACACGCCAGCCTTCGAGAGCGGGCAGGGTATGGACCACGCCGTCGCGGTCGGTGCATAGGATGTGGAGTTCTTCGTCGGACATCTGAAACCTGTTTGTAGCGTCGGGGAGGCTTTAAAACGCCCTGCGGCGCTTGCCAATGGAAAAAGCGCCGCACGTCCTTGCGGGGCGCGGCCGCACTTTGCCGGTCCCGGGACGGCGTCATCGGCGGCGGCAAGCAAAAAGCCCCTGAACCAAGGGTCCAGGGGCTTAAGACGCGTGCCTTTCAGGCTTAGTATTTGAACGCCACGCCTACGAAGAGCGAGCGGTCGTCCAGATCGATATTGGCGCCCTCGATCGTCTTGTCGCCATAGTTGGTGGCGCGGACTTCTACGCGGCCAAAGACCTTGTCGCTGAAGGCATAGTCGACACCGGCGCCGACGACCGGGCCGTAGAAGCTCTCGCTCGCCCTGTCGCCATTGAATTCGATGAAGGCTTGCGTCATGCCGAAGCCGGCCGTGGCATAGACCTGAGCCTTGTCGACCGTGTAGCCGACGCGGCCGCGCAGCGAGGCCGAGTAATCGGTGCCCATTTCCAGCGTATCGCCGAAAACGTCGTACTCGTTGGTGTTGTTGTCCTTGCGCAGATCGGCTTCGACGGCATAGACCCAACGGTTTTTCTGGGCTGAGTAGCCGATAAAGCCGCCAAGATTGGCGCCGCTGAAATCTTCTTCGGCCGAATCCGTACCGTCGCTCAGTTCAACGGTCGTCTTGCCGTAACCCAGTTCCGCGCCGACATAGCTGCCGGTCCATTCCTGAGCCTGAGCGAGCGCCGGCATGGCCAGAACCGAAACAGCGGCGAGAAGTGCCAGTTTTTTCATAAGTTTGTCCCCTATATGCGGTAAAATAACGCGCCATCCCCGTACGGTATCAAAATGGCGGGCGCAAACGATTCCAATCGCGTGTTGCATAAAATCACAAAAGTGATGCATTTTTAGCGCACGGTAGCCGGCGGTTAGTCAAACGGCGCGGTGATACAGGATGTGTCCGACCACATTGCCGGAAACCGCTCATTATTCCGCAAAGACAGATATCCACGCCTTGCCTTGGCAAGATCGCTGGATCACGCATGGACTATCAGGGGGAAAAGAAAATGGTGGGTGGGCACGGACTCGAACCGTGGACCCGCTGATTAAGAGTCAGCTGCTCTACCAACTGAGCTACACACCCAAACCATTTCAGACATCACCGGGGGTTGGTCCCCGGGGATCAAGGCGGCGGAACATAGCCATTTTTTACTGGGTTTCAAGCGCAAAATCAGTTTAGTCCCTGTTTTTTCTGAGTCGGCTGAAAAGGGCATGATCATGGCGATGCGGGATATCACGGGTGCGGTCGATTTCGCCTACCTCGAAGCCTATACAATGAACGACTCCGGCATCATCGAAGAGGTGCTGCGCCTGTTTCAGCAACAGTGCGAACTGTGGGCGCCGCTACTCGATACCGGCCACGACGGCTGGCGCGACGCCGCGCACACCTTGAAAGGCGCTGCCGCCGGCATAGGCGCGCAACATCTCGCGGCACTGGCCGGCGAAGCGGAGAAGGGCGACGCTGAAGGCGCAGCCGGCCGGCTCGAAAAGGTCAAGACAGAGATGGCCGCTGCGCTGCATGATGTCGCCGCCTATGTGCACGGCCTGCACTTGCGCAGCCTGAAGGGCTAGACCGGATCGAAATTCACGGACTAAACAGACTCGCGCAGCAGCCTGACGGAGTACGGCCCCTAGAGCCGGCAGTCGAAGCTGCTGGCCTTTTCGATATCGCCAGTGCCGGAATAGCGCGCGACCTTGGGATAGGCGCAGATCGGGCGTTCCCGTCCGGGCCAGGGCATTTGCGGTCCGGCTACGGCGAAAAGGCTCTCTGGCGCTTTCTTTGATTCCACCCAGTCCACCAGGGCGGAGAACGCGTCAAAATTGTCGGTGGCCTGACCGCCGCCGCAATGGCAAAGTCCTGGCACCGGAAAGACGCGGACGAAATCGGAGGCCCGGCCCGCTTGCAGTGCGTTGACCTCGTCGTACCAGTCGAGCGTGTCCTTCAACGAGAAGACGGGGTCTGATTCGCCATGCGGCACGATCAGCCGGCCGCCCCGGTTCCGAAATGCGCTCAGGTCCGGGGACCGTGAACCGATATCGTGCCACGCCGAGGTCGTGAACGGCGAGGTCACGGCGTAGATGCCGGGCGCGTCCCGATCGAAGTCGAACCCGAGCTGGTAGTTGGCCAGTTCCACCGGTCCGCCCGGAATAGCCTTTGGCGGCGTCATGAAGACGGCTGAAAGCGAGGCGCCGCCAAGGACCACATTCAGGGCCGGAATGCCGCCGTCGGCCGTTCCGGTCTTCCACATGCGCCAGGCGTCGCCATCGATGCCGGACGGCCAGAACCAGCGGGCGTAGAGATTGCGGCCGTGCCGGTTGACAGGGCCCTGCACCACGCGCGTGAGGGCGGAAACCTGCGCCTTTGAAATGCAGTCACCGCGCGCCTGCGTTTGACACAGCCTCTTGCTGAGTTGTTCCAGCACCTTTGTGTCGCTGCATTTATACATGTCGCCGACCAGACCATCCTTCAGGCCGTCGCCATCGTCGCAGGCATCGAGGATCGCGCTTCGGACAACGGTCAGTTCCCGGGAGGTGAATGCGTCTTTCAGACGAGACGGGTCGAAGGGCTGGCCGGGAACCCGGACCAGATCCGCAAAGGCCTGTACATCCCATGCTTCCGCAAGGGCGGCCCTGGGCAGTGAGAAGCCCGGCGCAGACGCGACGATGCCGTCGAACACGTCGGGATACAGCTGGGCGAACGTCATGCCCTCCTGTCCGCCCTTGGAGCAACCCATGAAGTAGCTGAAACGGGCCGGGCGCCCGTAGTAGGCCTTGATCAGGGTCTTGGCCGTATCGGCCACGATCTTCAGGGAGAGATGGCCGTAGTTGGCCCGGGCGACGGGGTCGAAACCGAAGGCGAGTGGGCCATTGAAACGCTCGTCGGTGTTCGTCGCGTTGTCATGGCCGGAATCCTGGCTGACCACGGCGTAACCCAGCTCGATCGCCGTCTTGTCTTTCGCGGCGCCGCGGCCGAGCGCATCGCCGAGTTCGCCTTTGCTGCCGCCACCACCTGTAAAGAAGAACCGGCCGTTCCAGTCGGCCGGCAGACGCAGGTGAAAGCGAATGGCGTAGGTTTCGTCGTTCAGGCCGGTGCGGTGCTGCAGGCTGCCGATGACCTCGCAGTGGCTGGGGATCAGGCCCGAGGCCGCGGAGCCCGGCGTCATGACCCGGGCGTCGCCATGCCACGTGACGGCTTCAAATCGCGCGGTCGGATCCGCCCGTTGCAGAAGCGCGGCGGTCATGGCCTTGCAGTCGGCCGCGCGGCCGGAATGCGCTGCAGCGTGGCTCTGAGAGGCCGCCGCCACAAGAATGGAAAGACCGAATGCGGCGGTCATGAAGCTGATCCTGTTCATGCGAAGGTCCTGCGGAGTCTGAATGCTGCGGCGATGGTACTGCGATCAGTTATGCCAGGGTAAGGCGGCCGGATGAGAGGCGTGGCGGCCGTTTCCTGCGGCTTCAGCGTCCGGACCTTGACCTTGGTCCCGGCCGATATGTCCGTATCCTCGGTATCCCTGGCAAGCGAAATTGTAAAACCCGCGCCGTCGACCATCCATTTGTTTTCCTGCCGCTGAGCCCGGCGAGCGGGCACGGGCGCTTGAAGTCGCCGGATACGACGGTACGAGACGCGCCCAGATTCGGGCGTCAAATGCTAGGAATAAAAGTCCGACAATTTTCTTTTCATCCCTCAAAACCTGTGGTAGCGCTATCACAACGGCGGAAAACGCTGACGTGCCGGTACCAATAGCCGGACAGACGAATGGGAGTACATCATGAAATCCATCGTGCTTTCGGGCGCGTTCGCCGGTGCGGTCATTGTCGCTCTGTTGCCCCTGACGGCGCAGGCCGAGGACCACGCGACCCTGACCATCGACGCCACCAGGCCTGGCGCGAAAATCGACCGGCGCATATTCGGGCAGTTCGCCGAGCATCTGGGCAGCGGCATCTATGACGGCATCTGGGTCGGCAAAACCTCAAGCATCCCGAATACGCGCGGCATCCGCAATGATGTCGTCGCGGCGCTGAAGGCCATCAAGGTGCCGGTTGTGCGCTGGCCGGGCGGCTGTTTCGCCGATGAATATCACTGGCGCCGCGGCATCGGCCCGGAACGCGAGTCCCAGATGAACGGCAACTGGGGCGGGGTCGTCGAGCCGAATACCTTCGGCACCGACGAGTTCATGGACTTCGCCAATCAGGTCGGCGCCGAAGCCTATATCTCGGTCAATGTCGGTTCGGGCACGGTCGGCGAAGCGGCGGAATGGCTTGAATACATGACGGCCGGTACGGCCGATTCGCTGGGCGCGGAGCGGGCGAAGAACGGCCACGCCGAACCTTACAAGGTCCCGTTCGTGGGCATCGGCAATGAAAGCTGGGATTGCGGCGGCGCCATGACGCCGGACTTCTATGTCAGCCAGATGAAGATGTATGCGCGTTTCATGCGCAATTTCAATCCGGCGCAAAAGATGCAGCGCGTCGCGGTTGGACCCAACGGAGGCGATACCTCTTACACCGAAGCCGTGATGAAGTCGTACAAGGGCCGCAGCTGGGCCTGGGACATCGAAGGTCTGTCGCTCCATCAATATACGACCGGCGGCGGCTTCCCGGTATCGCAGCCCTCGACGGGCTTCGGCGAAAAGGAATACGCCGTCATGCTCAAGGATACCTTGGGCATGGAGCAACTGGTCACCACCCATTCGGCCATCATGGACAAGTACGATCCCGAGAAAAAGGTCTCGCTGGTCGTCGACGAATGGGGCGCCTGGTACAAGGCGACGCCCGGAACGGACCCCGGCTTCCTGATGCAGCAGAATACCCAGCGCGATGCCGTGCTGGCGGCGCTCAACATCAATATTTTTGCCCGCCACGCCGACCGCGTGCGCATGGCCAATATTGCCCAGATGATCAATGTCCTGCAGGCCATGATCCTGACCGACAAGGACAAGATGGTCCTGACGCCGACCTATCATGTGTTCAGGATGTATGTGCCGTTCCAGGATGCGACCTTCATTCCGGTCGCCTACGACGCCGGCCGCTACAGCTACGGCGACATCACGCTGCCGCGTCTCGACGTGGTCGCGGCTAAGGGCGCGGATGGCAAGCTTTACCTGTCGCTGACCAATATCGATCCCAACAAACCGATCGACGTCGATGTGGCGGCGATGGGATTTGCTGCCAGGTCCGTGTCCGGCCAGACCCTGGCGGCGAAGTTCGATGCTTTCAACACCTTCGACGCACCCGGCGCCGTCACGCCGAAGGCGGTGTCGGCCAAACTGAAGGACGGCAAGGCGATTGTGCGCCTGGCTCCGGCCTCGGTTACTGTTCTGGCCTTGCAGCCCTGATTACTCCGTGCGGCCGTGTCAGTCGATCGCCGACACGGCGCACATCGGTGAAGTTCCGTAAGTGTTACCGGCCGCGTTTTTGCCGCGCGGCAAAGCCTCCATCGTCTCTGGCCTTGTGCTGTGAGACGGTTTGCGGCGCTGTGCGCGCACGTCTCTATCGAGCGATATGGCAAAAGGTGTGAAGCGGTTTTTGCCCAAAGATCGCGACAAAAATCTAGAGGTTGATATGTCCGACGAAACCAAACTCTCCGTGTCGCGCCGGCAGGCGCTGGCCATGTCCGCCGCTGCCGGTGTCCTTGCCTCCGCGCCCGCGTGGGGGCAGGATCGAAAGCCCATTGCCGCGACCCTGAAGGTTGGGCAGGAGCGGCCGCCAATCAATCCGTTCATCTATGGCGGCTTCCTCGAGCATATCGGCGACCTGATCAATCACAGCCTGTGGAGCGAGGTTTTAGACGACCGCAAATTCTATCACCCGGTCGACTCGAAACCGGCGCCCAGGCCTGAAGGCCGGCCGGGGCGCAATCGCGACAGCAACAGGTGGCGGCCAATAGGTCCGGATTCTGCTGTTACCATGGACCGTAAGGCACCGTGGGTCGGCGATCAGTCGCCGGTCGTGCAACTGGCCGGGGCGGAGCCGCGTGGCATTGCCCAGTCGGGTCTGGCCCTGGCCGCCAAGGACTATGTCGGCCGGATCGTCATTGCTGCCGACGCCGGCGCCGACATCTCCGCCACCCTGATATGGGGCAGCGGCGCTGGAGACCGCCAGACGGTCAAGGTCGCCGCGACAAAGGACTGGAGCAAGGTGCCGCTGCGCTTCACATCCAAGGCCGACACGACCGAGGCGCGGCTTGAAATCACCGGCACCGGCACGGGCAGCTTCCGCGTCGGCGCCGTGTCGCTGATGCCGGCGGACAATATCAAGGGGTTCCGCGCCGACACCATCGCCCTGATGCGTGAAGTCGACTGCAAGATCCTGCGCGTCCCTGGCGGCAACTTCATCTCGTCCTACGACTGGAAAAACACGATTGGCGACCCGGACAGACGTCCGCCTGTCTTCGACCCGGTGTGGAGCTTCGCCCAACCGAACGATGTCGGCGTCGACGAACTGCTGCAGATGTGCCGGCTCATCAATGCGGAGCCGTCCTGGGCGATCAGCACCGGTTTCGACGGCCCGCGGTCCGGCGCCGAACAGGTCGAATACGTCAACGGCGCCGCCGACACCGAATGGGGCGCCAAACGCGCCGCCAACGGCCATCCCGAACCCTATCGCGTCAAGTACTGGAACATCGGCAACGAGATGTACGGCAACTGGCAGATGGGCCACATCCCGTTGAAGCAGTATGTCGTCAAGCACAACATGTTCGCCGATGCGATGCGGAAAGTCGACCCGTCGATCTACATCATCGCGCCCGGCGGCTTTGTCGATGAGATGACGACGGGGCAGGGGATATTCGTCGCCGGCCAGCCCAATGTGGAATTCGGGTCGGAGCGGGACTGGGCCAACGGCATGATGACGCATGCGTGGGGCAGGTTCGATGCCCTGGCGACGCACGCCTATCCGCCGGAAAACAAGAAATTCGATATGGCGACCGGCAAGCTTTACGACGTTCAGAGGCCGCTGGTCGAATGGGCGCGCCAGCCCGCCAACCGCGTCCTGACCATGGTCGAATGCTGGGAGGAGTACAAGCGGCGCCATCCCGCGCTCAACGAGGGCAAGGTCAAGGTCTTCTTCGACGAATATGCCTACAGCTTCCGTCAGACTCTGAAGACCTGCCTGGCGCTCGGCATGTGCCTGCACGAATTCTTCCGCCACACCGATTTCATCGACATGGCCGGCTATACCATGGCCACCGGGTGGCTCAACTTCGACCGTACGCGCTCGGTCATCAGCGCCACCGGCCGGCTATATCAGATGTACAACCAGCATTTCGGCACGATCCCTGTCGAGGTTACGGGTTCCCTTCCCGTACCGAAGCCCGAATTCCCTGCGGGCGGGGATCAACCTCGCGTCAATGCCGGCAGCGCCACCTATCCGCTGGATGTGTCCGCCGCGCTGACGGCCGATCGCAAGGCGCTGGTGGTCGCGGTTGTCAACGCCACGGAGCAGCCGCAAAGCCTGCAACTCGACCTGGAAGGGTTTGCCGCGGCAAGGCGTGGCCGGACCTGGACACTAAGCGGATCGCGCCTGGACGGGGAAAACGTCGTCGGCAAGCCGCCGGAGGTCTCGGTCGTCGAGGGCCGGTTCAATACCGGAGCGCCGCTCAAAATCGCGCCGACCAGCATCGTGCTTTATGAATTTGCCCGCGCCTGAGTGAGGACCGCATGAAAACTCCCGACAACCATCGCACACGCAACCCTAACCTGACTGTCGCCGTCCTGGCGATGCTGATATCGGCCGGCGCCTTGCAGACGGCATACGCGCAAAATCCGCTGGACGCCCAGCCCTACCAGGACGTCACCAAATCGCCTGAGGAACGCGCCGCCGATCTCGTCTCGCGCATGACGCTCGAGGAAAAGACCGCCCAGCTGATCAACGACGCGCCCGCCATTCCACGCCTGAATGTTCGCGAATACAACT
>CBIHPL010000101.1:0-9528 GCA_966212005.1 uncultured Asticcacaulis sp. | reverse complement strand
CCGTCCCAATATCCGTTCGTCGCGTCGGTACTGTGCCATTCGACGCCCGTCTGTATTTCCTCGCCCAGATAGGGGGCATAGGCAATAAATCCTGCCAGCGTCCTGTCCTTGGCCGTGGTCGAAAGCGACAGGGCATTGAGCGCGCTAAAGCCGGTGCCGACGATGAACAAGGGCTTTTCGGCCGTCGGGTGGACGATGTCCCGGATGAAGCCGATAACCGCCATCTGCCCGTCGCGATAACTGCGCGTATATATAGCCTGTTTCTGGCCGGAATACTGACCCGCGCCGCCCTGGCCCGGCACTTCGAACAGCCACACCCCGTAGCCCGCGTCGAGCAACTGATTGGCCAGCTCGAAATAGGTTTCAGCCGGATAGTCGGCATCGGCCAGGATCAGGACCTGTGCGCGAGGATTGACGGGCGGGGAGGCAACGCCATAGCGAGCTTCGGGAAGGGAGCCGTTGCGGTAGCCGCCCCAGACGAAGCCCTGAGGTGGAAAGTATTGCGGTGACAGGCCCGACGGTATCTGGCTGTCCAGAAAAGCCTGGCCAGGCTGCTTGTCATTGCTGCCCGCCCTGGAGCACGCGCCCACAGCCAGGACGAACCCCAGCGCGGCGAACATGAGCCATGGACGAATGGAAGACGGCATGATCCGATCTATAGCCGAGATTCCCGCAATCGGCTATGACCGCGGGGTGACACACGGGCAACGATAATATCGCTGGGGTTCACGCGTCATGTCGTCGCGCAACAGCGGATTTGACTTGATAAATTCAGGCAATACGCCCAATTAGAGGTGGGGCAGACGTGTGCCCGCACAAGCAGTTGAGCCATGGTCACCCTAATAAACCGCGTTGATGCCACGCCGCGTGAGCTGCGCCATCCCGAAAAGCAGAACCGCCCCGATTCGCCGATCCAGAAAAAGCCCGAGTGGCTGCGCGTGCGGGCTCCGGGATCGCCCGGCTATAACGAAACTCAGAAAATCGTCCGCGACGCCAAGCTGGTGACCGTGTGCGAAGAGGCGGCGTGTCCGAACATCGGCGAATGCTGGTCGAAGAACCATGCCACTATCATGATCATGGGCGACACCTGTACGCGGGCCTGCGCCTTCTGCAACGTCAAGACCGGTCTTCCGCAAGCGCTCGATATCGACGAGCCGCGTCGCGTTGGTGAGACGGTTGCCCTGATGAAGCTGTCGCACGTCGTCATCACCTCTGTCGACCGGGACGACCTGGCCGATGGCGGCGCGCGGCACTTCGCCGAGGTCGTGCGCCAGATACGTGCGCAGTCGCCGAAGACCACCATCGAGATTCTGACACCGGATTTCCTGCGCAAGGACGGCGCGGCGGAGATCGTCATCGACGCCAAGCCGGATGTGTTCAACCACAATCTCGAAACCGTGCCGCGCAACTATCTCAAGATTCGCCCAGGCGCGCGCTACTATCACAGCCTGCGCCTGCTTGAGCGTGTCAAGGAGCGCGATCCGCAGCAATTCACCAAGTCGGGCATCATGGTCGGTTTGGGTGAAACGCGCGAAGAAGTCATGCAGGTCATGGACGACATGCGTTCGGCCGGTATCGACTTTATTACCATCGGCCAATACCTCCAGCCAACGCGCAAGCACGCCGCCATCGACCGCTTCGTGACGCCGGACGAGTTCAAGGCCTACGAAGCGATCGCCCGCGCGAAGGGGTTTCTGATGGTGTCGTCATCGCCCCTGACCCGGTCGTCGCACCATGCGGGTGAGGACTTTGAACGCCTGCGGGCCGCCCGCGCCGCGAAGGCCAAATAATGACAAAGGTCAGTTTCGACCGCGTCCTGCCGTTCGCCGCCGACAAGCTGTTCGAAATGGTCGCGGACGTCGAAAAGTATCCGGACTACATTCCGTGGATAACTTCGATGCGAGTCAGCAACCGCACGGCTCTGTCCGAAGGCGTGACGCGTTTCGATGCCGAAGCCGGCGTCGGTTTCAAATTCCTGTCTGAACGTTTTTCGACGCGTGTAACGCGCGACGCCAATACGCGCACCATCTCGATCGCGCTAGTAAGAGGTCCGTTCAAGAGGCTGAATTGCCAATGGAAATTCGAAGACGCTGAGAAGGGGTGCCGCGCCTCTTTGCAGATGGATTTCGAGTTCAAGAATCCATTCCTGACCGGTTTCCTCAAGGCCAATTTCGACAAGGCCGTATCGAAGCTCATGGCCTGTTTCGAGGGCCGTGCGGCGTCGCTCTATCCGAAGACCGCCTAGGTCAACATCTTCAAAGCCCAGTTGAGTGCCACCTCAACACTCTTTTGGCGCACAGCATCGCGGCCGATATCGCCGAACCGTTCGACCCTGGCTTCGGTGACGATCTCGCCCTTGCGGCCGCTGCGGCTCAGGCCGAAGCAGACCATACCGACTGGTTTCTCTGCCGTTCCACCGGTAGGACCTGCAATGCCCGTAATGCTGAGCGCGATATCGGCGCCCGCTTCACGCAAAGCGCCTTCGGCCATGGCGCGCGCCACCTGCTGACTGACCGCGCCGTGAATCTCAAGCAGTGCCTGGGGAACGTGGACCAGACGCGTCTTGGCGGCGTTGGAATAGGTGACGAAGCCGTAGTCGAACACGGCCGATGAGCCGGAAATGGCGGTTATGGCGCCTGCGACCAGGCCGCCTGTACAGCTTTCGACCGTAGCGATGCGCTTACCCTGCGCTGTCAGCAGTCCGACGAGTTCCTGAGCCAGTACGGTGGACATATTCCCCCCAAAACAAAAGGCGGCCCGATTGGACCGCCCTTCGCATTTTATTTCAAGTCTGATTAGACGCCCGGATGCAGCGGGGCGGCCAGGTTCTGGTTGGCGAAGTCCCAGTTGACCAGGCTGGCCAGGAAGACTTCGAGGAATTTCGGGCGCAGGTTCTGATAGTCGAGATAGTAGGCGTGCTCCCAGACGTCGCAGGTCAGGATCGGCTTGTCGCCCTTGGTGAAAGGCGTCTCGGCGTTCGGCGTCTTGGTGACCTTCAGCTTGCCGTCGGAACCCAGGACCAGCCATGCCCAGCCCGAGCCGAATTGCGTCGCGCCGGCGGTCTTGAAGGCTTCGGCAAAGGCTTCGAACGAACCGAAGTCTGCGTTGATGCGGTCGGCGATTTCGCCGGTCGGCAGGCCGCCGCCGTTCCGCTTCATTGAGTGCCAGAAAAAGGTGTGGTTCCACACCTGGGCAGAATTGTTGAACACGCCCGGGTTCTTGCCTTCGGAGGCCTGGACGATCTCGACCAGCGACTTGCCTTCGAATTCGGTGCCGGCGATCAGCTTGTTCAGGTTGTCGACATAGGCCTTGTGGTGCTTGGCGTGGTGATAGCTGAACGTATTGGCCGACATGTGCGGCTCAAGGGCATCGGCAGCGTAGGGCAGTGGTGGGAGTTCGAACGCCATGACAGACCTCTCATCTGTTGTGTTTCGGGAAATGCTTTACGCATCAGCATATATTCGGGCGAATAAGCCTTTTCAAGCCTCGGAATGGTGAGAATGCTTCGCAATAAACCCTAACAATTCCATGGGTTTGCGCAATTAAATGGGAAATGCGATGGCGCAGACGGCCTGTGCCGCCAGACCTTCCTCGCGGCCGGTAAAGCCCATCTTCTCAGTGGTGGTTGCCTTGACGCTGACGCGATCTATGGCAATGGCAAGGATCTCCGACAGCCGTGCGCGCATGGCTTCCCTGTGCGGTTTCACCTTGGGGCGTTCGCAGATCAGCGTGACGTCGACATTGACGATCTCTCCACCCCTGGCGGCCACCAGGTCGGCAGCGTGTTTCAGGAACAGGTCGGACGGCGCGCCTTTCCATTGTGGATCCGTTGGCGGAAAGTGATCGCCGATATCGCCGAGGCCCGCGGCGCCCAGTACGGCGTCGGTCAGGGCGTGCAGGCCGGCATCGGCGTCGCTATGGCCAATCAAAGCCCTGTCGTGGGCGATTTCTATGCCGCACAACCATACGCTTTGTCCTTCGCCCCAGCGGTGGGCATCGAAGCCCTGGCCGATCCGTGTCTGCATGATGGGTTTGTCCGGCTGGATATAGGCTTCAAGGAGGGCGAAGTCGGAGGGATAGGTCAGCTTGTGAAGGTGAGGATCCCCCTCGACCAAGGTGACCTCAATGCCTGCGGCCGCTGCGATCGTGGCGTCGTCGGTTGCGCCGCCGCCGTCCCACGTGGAGTAGGCTTCGGCGATATCGCCGAGACGGAAAGCCTGAGGAGTCTGTGCGCGCCACAAATTATCTCGCGCAGGCGCGTCGACGATGAGACCCTTGTCGCCGCGTTTGAGAGAATCCGTAACCGGAAGCGCCAGTATGACTGCACGTGAGGATTCAAGTTTTTCAGACAATAGTCTGATCTGGGTAGGTTTTAAGAGTGGTCTTGCAGCGTCGTGGATCATGACCGCATCACTGAGATCAGCCATGGTCATCAACGCGTCCAGGCCGTTGCCAACCGAGCCGGTGCGGTCGGCGCCACCGGTTACGACCTTGGCCATGGTCGAGTAGCGGGCGCGGGCCATGTCAAAATCTTCGGCGGGCACAACGACGACGATGTGGCCGGCACCTGCCTCTGCGAACGCTTCGACCGACCAGTCCAGCACAGGTTTTCCAGCCAGCATCATCCACTGTTTCTTGCCACCCGAACGGCTGCCCGAGCCGCCCGCGACGATAATGGCGTGAAAGGCGGTCACAGGTCGATCCCAAAGTTGAAGGATTGAATGACGAGTCCCTCGCGGAAATAGAACTTATGCGCCTGAACGCGATGCGTGCCGCTGTCGAGCCGCAGTTGCGCACAATCTTCCTCGCGCGCCAGGGTCTTTAGCCAGTCAAGCAGGGCTTTGCCGTGTCCGCCGGATCGCAAGGCTTCATCCGTCACAAGGTCGTCGACATAAAGAATTCGTCCCGACGCCAGCCATTCATGAACGCGAAAGCCGGCGCAGGCGGCGACCTTGCCATCGGCTTCTGTGTAGGCCAGCCGCCATCCGGCGTCTCCCATCTGGCGGCGCGCTCGCTCCAGCAATTGCTCTGCATCCTGCAGCTGCGGGCGCAGTTGCCGCATTATGGGGAAACAGCGGCGGATATCCTCGTCGGTTTTGGCCAGTTTGACTTCGGGCATGGAATCCTCCTGCGCCGGGTTCTAGGAGCGTGCGGCATCAGCGTCAATCGATCCATGGTCTTTCGGGGTGGATTTGTGTATGGAGACGCGATGAACGCAAAGGGTTTGAAAATCGGCGATGTCGAGGTGGCGGGCAGGGTGCTGATCGCGCCGATGACCGGCGTGTCCGACCTGCCTTTCCGCCAGATGGCGCACAAGCTGGGCGCGCCCTATGCGGCGACCGAGATGGTCGCCTGCGCCGAACTCGACAATGGCCGTCCGGACGTCGTGCGCAAGGCGCAGCTGGGCGATCACGGCGGCCTGAAGATCGTGCAGCTGATCGGCCGGGACCCCGCCCACATTGCGCGCGGCGCGGCCCTGGCCGAACAGTCGGGCGCGCATATCGTGGACCTCAACTTCGGTTGCCCGGCCAAGGAGGTCACCGGCGTGCTGTGTGGCTCGGCCCTGATGCGCGATCTGGACCAGGCGGAACGGATCATGACGGCGGCCTTGTCGGCGACCGCTCGTCCGGTAACGGTCAAGATGCGTCTTGGCTGGGACGCGCCGCACAATGCCGCCGAACTGGCAAGGCGGGCCGAACGCTTGGGGATAGCCGCCGTGACGGTGCATGGCCGCACCCGCCAGCAATTCTACAAGGGGAGCGCCGACTGGGGAGCCGTCGCTCAGGTGAAGTCGGCGGTCCGCATCCCCGTCATCGTCAATGGCGATATCACCGATGTGCGCAGCGCCGCCACGGCGCTGGCTCAGTCGGGCGCGGACGGGCTGATGATAGGGCGCGGCATCTATGGTCGCCCGTGGCTGGCGCGCGATCTTGACCGCGCACTGAATGACAATTCTTCAATGTCATCAATATCATCTGTGGATTGGATTGATGTATTGAATGAGCATATGGACGCCAGTCTCACCTTTTATGGCTCAGGACTGGGACTGAAAATGTTCAAAAAGCACCTGGGCAGCTACATCGAAAGCGCCGCCTACCATCCCGACCCCGCAGTCCGTCGCCTGGACAAGGGCCGCATTTGCCGTATGGATGATCCGCGAGCAATCATGCAGGAAGTGCGTGCATTGATCTCCGGATAACCGACGGAAAAGTGAGTGAATTTGACACATTCGCGCAACATTCCTGTTGATATTCGGACACAGTAGTGCGCAAATGCCACGCACTGTGAACAAGGTCGCGGCCTCTCTTGAATACCCCCGTTAGAAAGCACTCCTGGCAAGTTCTCTGGCGCAGTCTGCGTAACGTCCATTCGACGGGAACGCAAAGACTGCTGCTGGCAGTTGGCTACGGCGCATCGCTGCTGACGACCGCCTTCATTATCTGGCTGATTATCGCCACACCCGGCGCTGCGCCGATCGCCCAGACCAGCCAGTATCTTCTGATCCTCGTCTGCCTGAACCTCCTCCTCCTGCTGGGCCTGCTTTATTTCGTCGTCCGTCGTGTCGTCCAGCTGGCGCGCAGCCGTGGCGCCGATGCCGGCGCGCGCCTTCATCTGCGCTATGTCTTTTTGTTCTCCATGGCGGCCGTATTGCCGGCGATCGTCGTGGCCTCGGCCTTCCTGCTGATCAACAGGGGCGTCGATACCTGGTTCGAAACGCGTGTCCGCACTGCGGTCGAGAACGGCTATCAGATCGGCGTCATCGCGCTGGACGATACCAACCAGGCTGCCGGCACTTCGCTGGACTATATTCACGCCGCATTGCAGGGCGAGCGCGCAAAAACGCTGTTTTCGGATCGGCTGGCCTTTTCCATCGCGTTGAAGAGCACGCTTGATACGCGAGGCCAGCTCAGCGCGATTTACATCATCGACGACACTGGACAAATTCTTGCGCGCGCCGAGCAGCCCGACGCACTGCCCTATGTCGCGCCGCCTGTAAAAGTTTTTCAGGAGGTAAATGACAAGACCAAGTCTGTTCAGATTCCCGCAGCGGACGCCATGCGGTTTTTGTACAAGCTGGAAGGCTACGATAACGGCCGGAACCTTTATCTTTATGGGATCAAGCCTCTTCCGCCAGGTTTGTTCAGCCGCATGAACGCCGCGAAGAGCGCGACCATTGCCTATGACGACGCCGCTCGCAATCGCATACAGGTTCAGGGCGTCTTCGTGATGGCCTATGTCGAAGTGGTCTTGCTGGTTTTGATCGGCGCCATCTGGGGGGGGACGTCGTCCGCGGAAAGCATCGCCACGCCGGTGGCCCGGCTTGTGCAAGCGGCTGACAAGGTAGCCTCAGGGGATCTCAACGCGCGCGTCATGACCCATAAGCAGTCGGAAGACATCGCCGTATTGTCGCGCGCGTTCAACCGCATGACGTCCGACCTGCAAAGCCAGCAGCTGGCGCTGAGCACGGCGCGCGAAGAGGCCGAAGGCCGCAGCCGCTTTATCGAGACGGTCCTGTCAGAAATCAGCGCCGGCATCGTCGGTATCGACAGTTTCGAACACATTTCGGCGATCAACCGCCATGCCGCCAGCTTCCTGGGTGTCGCCTCGGAGGAGGCCATCGGTGGGAATATCCGCGAACTTGCTCCTGAAATTGTTGAACTTTTGGACAAGGTGTCGGTGCATCGCGTTGAAGAGCAGGAGGTCGATCTGGTCCGCAAGGGCGAGACGCGCCGGGTCCGGGTCCGGGTTTCGGGGCTGGAAACCGGCGGTTCGGTCCTGACCTTCGATGACATCACGCGCCTGATTTCCGCCCAGCGCAACGCCGCGTGGAGAGACGTGGCGCGTCGCATCGCCCATGAGATCAAGAACCCGCTGACACCGATCCAGTTGTCGGCCGAACGCCTCCGCAAGAAGTATCGCGGCCAGATCGCCACTGACGGCGAGACCTTCGAGCGGCTGACCGATACCATTGTGAGACAGGTCGGCGACATCGGCCGCATGGTCGACGAGTTTTCATCCTTCGCGCGCATGCCGGCGCCCAACTTCTCCGAAGAGGACGCGCCCGAACTGGTGCGCGCCGCTGTCTTCGCTCAACGTGTCGCCCGGTCGGATGTCGCCATCGACATCGTTGAGCCGCTGCCGGAATTGCAGGTGATCTGCGACGGCCGCATGCTCAGCCAGGCGCTCGGCAACGTACTCAAGAATGCCTGCGAAGCCGTGTCTTCGCGCACCTTGCGTGACAGTGGCGTGGAGGGTGGCGGCAATTTCGAAGGGCCGGCAGGGCACCTCCGCGTCGAGATGACCGAGACGCCGGACTTCGTGACCATTACAGTCGAGGACGATGGTATCGGCCTGCCCGAAAAGGACCGCGATCGTTTGACCGAGCCCTATGTAACGACGCGTGAAAAGGGTACGGGCCTTGGGCTCGCAATTGTAAAACGCATTCTGGAAGATCACGGCGGCGACTTCTTTTTGTCGGACGCCGAACATTTGAGCGGTGCGCGCGCCACCTTGCGCCTGCCGCGTCTGCAGGCCGGGAAGTCCCCGGCTGACACCCAAGACGGCGCGTCTGGCGCCAAACTCATGAGGGTATGATGAAACTGTCGTCTGGCGTTGACATCCTGGTCGTTGACGATGAAGCCGATATCCGCGAACTCATCGCGGGCATTCTGGAAGACGAAGGCTATGCGGTACGCACCGCCGCCGATTCCAATGCGGCCTTGCGGGCCATCAAGGCGCGCAAACCGTCCCTGTGCGTCCTTGATATCTGGATGCAGGGCGGCGGCCTTGACGGCCTGGAATTGCTGGGCGTCATCCATGAACTCGATCCTGACATTCCCTGCATCATGATCTCAGGTCACGGCACGATCGAAACCGCCGTCACCGCCATCAAGCGCGGCGCCTTCGATTTCATCGAAAAGCCTTTCAAGACAGAGCGTTTGATCATGGTTGTTCAGCGCGCGCTTGAGTTGACCAGCCTGAGGAAGGAGAACCGCCGTCTGCGCAACCAGGCGGTCGTGCCAGACGGCTTGATCGGTAACTCTGCGGCCGCCCAACTTCTGCGTTCGACCATTTCCAAGGTGGCGTCGGCCAACTCGCGCATCATGATTTCCGGGCCGGCCGGGTCCGGCAAGGAACTGGTGGCGCGTATGATCCACGACGCCAGTCCACGCGCCAAATGCGAGTTCGTGCCGATCTCGGCCGCAGGCATGACGCCTGAGCGTCTCGACATCGAGCTGTTCGGTGAAGAAGGCGAAGGTGGCAAGCCGCGCAAGATCGGCGTGTTCGAGCGCGCCCACGGCGGTACACTGTTCCTGGATGAGGTGGCCGACATGCCGCCGGAAAGCCAGAGCCGTATCCTGCGCGTCCTGGTCGAGCAGCGCTTTGTCCGCGTCGGTGGCGTTCAGGACGTCCAGGTCGATGTCCGCGTCATTTCCTCGACCTCCAAGGACCTCGCCAGCGAAATCACCGCAGGACGTTTCCGCGAAGATCTGTTCCACCGTCTGAACGTCGTGCCGGTGCGCGTGC